>JAAZGI010000054.1 GCA_012511315.1 Clostridium sp. | reverse complement strand
TTGATCTCTTATTGATTGCTGGCGATTTATTTGAAGGGGCCAATCACTCCCGAGACATTACTAGAAGCGTACAAGAATCTTTATCAAAGATCCCTAGTCGAGTTTTTATTGCGCCAGGTAATCATGATTATCTAGCATTAGATTCACCCTATTTAGAAACAGGTTGGCCTGCCCAGGTGACAATTTTTAAAACAGCTTATGAAAAGGTGGAGCTTGCAGATATAAATGTAACCATTCATGGGGGCGCTTTTGAAAGCACTTTTGTTGAGACATCCTTATTAAAACAAATGCAACCATTAGAAAAAGATAAGATAAATATCGGAGTTTTTCACGGGGATTTGGTTGGGGCTAACCAAGGCTCACCCTACCACCCAATCAGGGAGCAGGACATTGCAGACAGCGGGTTAGACTATCTAGCCCTTGGTCATATTCATAAGCGCAGTCCCGTTAAGAGAGCTGGCAATACGGCCTATGCCTATCCAGGGGCGCCGGATGGAAGAGGTTTTGACGAAACCGGTCTTAAGGGTGTTTATGTGGGTGAAATCAGTAGAGGTAGAGCTGATATGGTATTTAGGCCAACGTCAAGTCGGCTTTATGAAATAGTAGAAATCGATGGATCAACCATTCAAAGCCAAACAGAGGCCGAAGTAGCTATTAAGGAGTTCTTGAAAAACAAATACGGCGAAGGCTGGCAGAATAATTTTTATCGTGTGCGCATGATAGGAACTCTGGAAGTGAATCTGTCCTTTCTCTGGCCAGCCATTGAAGCCAAGTTATCCGAAGAGCTTCACTATATTCGTTTGATTGATGAAACTTCCTTAGCTTTAAACCTAGAAGAGCTGGCTAAAGAAAACTCCTTAATGGGTAGCTTTGTGCGTCGTATGTTGGAGCGACAAGAGGCTACAGATAACCCGCAAGAACTAGTAGAAATTAAAAAAGCACTGGAATATGGCCTAGAGGCCTTTCGCGGGGAGGTGAGACTACGTGATTATTAAAAAAATTCATATGGATCATTTTGGGAAGTTTCAAGACTATAGTCTAGAGCTTGGGTCAGGCTTTAACCTTGTTTTTGGTAACAATGAAGAAGGCAAAAGCACCATTATGGCTTTTATTCAAATGATGTTTTATGGCTATAGTGGACGTAGTCGAGACTTATCCAAGCACCTGCGAAATAAATATCGGCCCTGGAATGGAAACGAGATGAAAGGCCATATTATTTTTCAAGCCAAGGAAGAAGAATATCGATTGGAACGCACCTTTGGTCAAAGCAATTCCACGGATCTGGTGAACCTTTGGAATGAGACGACAGGACAAGCCATCCGTTTAAATTCCCAAAAGGATGTGGGGTTTCATTTTTTAGGTTTAGGAGAAGAAGCCTTTGCCCGCAGTGTGTTTATTCGTCAAGGGGCAACAAATATCCAAGGTAGTAGTCGATCCGATGAAATTACCAACCGGCTCTCTAACTTAGTAACTACGGGCAGTGAGGAAGTTTCATATCAGGCTGCAGCCGATAGACTTGAAGAGGCCATGTCCTTACTTGTTTCCAAAAACAAGAAAAAGGGCCTTGTGGTTAAAAAAGAGCAAGAGTTGGGCCTTCTTCTAGAAGCACGGCAACAAGCCCTGGAAGATGAAGGGGACAAGCTAAAAGTGCAGGCAGAGCTAGAAACCATGGTTCAGGAAAAACAGGAAAGGTACTCTAAAAAACAAGCTCTTTTAGAGAAAATTCAAGCTTATGAGGAGTTAAAAGAACGAGAAGAGATTAAAAAGGCTTTAAAGCGCCTTGATCACTTGAATGAGTTAACACAAGAGTTTCATAGCAAGAAAGACCGACTAAAAGGAAATGAAACTGTAGTTGATGAAAGTTTTCGTAAATTAGCCAAAGCTTTCATAAAAGAATGGACTAGTTTGACGGAATATGAACAGGAGTTAGATCAGGAAATAAAAAGTCTTCAATTGGAGTTGTCAGAGCTTGAAAAGAAGCGACCCTTAGAAATCCAAGCAGAAAACTTTTTAAAGGCAAGAGAGGGAGTAGACCGGCTAAGACGGATCCGGGCAGCCATTCAAGAGCAAGAAGAAGGGATTCGAGGTTTAGAAAAATATTTAAAACAGGCAGACAAGATAAAATCCTTGGAAGAAAAACTTGAGGAAGCAGAGTTTGGCCAAAGAGAAGCCCTGGTGGCTTTAACCGATCTGCAACACACCATCCAGGAATTAGAGGGAATTATTAAAGAAGCACAAAGCCTTGAAGAAGAAGAGAAAAACCTGCAAATAGAAACCCATATCAAACTAAGGTCTTTAGCGGCTGAAATTAAGGATGGGGAAAGACGCCTTGCAAGAGATCGCCAGGAGTTGGAACGGAAAATTGTAGAAAAGAATCAAGAAGTGAATCAAAAGCCGGACCAAGATCATAGTGGTGGCAACCGGAGGGGAAAACAGGGAAAGATTCTTTTAATTGCTTTTGTGATTGGGCTTGCTTCTTTGATATTAGGTTGGACAGTGAATTCATTTTATTATTTTGGTTTACTCTTAAGTTTTTTATTACTGTACCCAGCTTTCAAAACAAAAGATCTCAGACGGTCATCGGAGGATCATACCGTAACAAGGCAGACAACGGCAGAGCAGGCGGAGGACTTTGCAGCGCAAGCTCTTAAAGCCATGGATGATCAAGGGCGGGAATTAAAGACCAGGCAAGAGGATTTGCAAGACCTACAAAAGACTGCCTCTGAAATAGAGACCGCTTATTACCGCCGAAGGGAAGAGGTGAAAGGACTAAAAGCTCGCTGGGAGCAAGAACAAAAGTTATTAAATCAAGCTAAAATGGAGGAACAGCGGGCAGCAGAACGATGCCAAGACCTGGAATTAAGACTAAAGCATGAAAGGGCAGACTTGCTAAATAATGAAATACAAGGAACGAGGTTCGACTTAGTGGAACAGAAAGTGGCATTGAGTGAACAAGAAGCTGAGGTTGATCAGTTGAACCGCTATATGGAGTCCCTTCTTAAAAAAACTAACAGCAAAAATTTTAATGACTTCACGGATTTATATTATGATGGAGTGGCCTTCCAAGAGAAACTAGAGAAAGCCCAAGACGAACTGGTTCAGCTGAAACAAAAAAGGCAAGAAGCTCAGGCGCGGGAAGAAAATCAAAGACAAAATTTATTAGATCATATGGCACTCTATCAGAGAGTTTCAACCCCAAATGAGGCAGCTTTAATGGTTCAAGACCTTGAGCGGGATTTAAGCGAATTTAATCGCTTATCCATTCAACTGGATTCTGCCCAAGCTCATCGTGTCGGTCTAGAGTTAGACTATTCAAAAGAAGAATTAGTGGATCAACTCAAGGTTCTGAATGACAGAATTGCAGCTCGGGAAGGATTGGCTGACGGCATAGATGAGTCAGTTCTTAAGCAATACAAAGACGAAGCTGCAAGTCTTGGTCTAAAGATTTCTGAGTTGGATCGCACGATAGCGGCAAAATCAGCCCAGGCCAAAGAAAAGTACCGACATCAGCCCAATGTAAGTCAGCTGGATGAGAGTCTAGAGGCCCTAGATTTAGAGCTTAAAAAATATAAGCAAGAGTACGAAGCCTTGAAGTTAGCAAAGGAAGTTTTAACAGAGGCCTTCGCTGAAATGCAACGTAGCTTTGGTCCTTTAGTAAACGAATCGACAGCGAAAATTTTTAACCGCCTAACAAAGGGTAAATACAGTCAGGTGCGAGTTAATCGCGATTTTGAGATCGCGGTGGAAGAACAAAACTACAATAGTTTGCGGGAATGGGGATACCTTAGTGGGGGAACGGTGGATCAAGCTTATCTGTCATTGAGATTAGCCATTGCCGATTTAATCACTAAAGATCAAGAGCCCTTACCTTTATTTTTAGATGATGTTTTCACTCAATATGACGATGATCGAGCCCGTCAAGGCTTTGAGTTTTTACAGGAGTATGCCACAGAGAAAGAAAGACCCAATCAAGTGGTTTTATTTACCTGTCACAATCGGCTAAGAAGCTGGGTTGATCCTCAGATTAATCAGCAAAGTCAAAGAGTGTTGCAGATTTAGTAAGCTGAAGATGAATTTTAAATACAAAATATATTGAATATACAAAATATATGAAATATACAAAATATACAAAAAAACGAGATAAACCCCAAGGACAAATTAGCCCAAGGGTTTATCTCATTTTGTAACCGACCCTTTAAATAATGCTTATCACCTATTTTTAGATTTAGCTTTGAATTTCATAAAAAAAGATGAGTCAAAACCCTGTCAAGTCTATAAAGACCAGCTAGTATTAGTCAAGAATTAATTTAAAAAGGATTTGATTTTCTGAAGATTAAAAAAAGGCAACACAAATAGCCCATTTCGAAATCCGAACAATGGACAAATGATAAGTTATTACAGAA
>JAAZGI010000389.1 GCA_012511315.1 Clostridium sp. | reverse complement strand
CAATCAATATCGAACGGCAGAAAAACTGGGTATTGGACAATCCAGTGTTAGCAAAGCTTTAAGTAGTGCTAATTATTACAGCTATAAAGCGGCTTTAGACACGGTAAATTCCTTTCTAACTCAAATAGGAGAAGACTAGATGACTGAGATAACTCTTATTTTGTTTTTAATTGCCCATGTTTTAGGGGATTTTTATCTGCAAAGCAAAGCAATAGCCAAGGGCAAGCAAACATCCTTTAAAAACTTAGTGATCCACGGCATAGTCTACCTTTTAGCCATGGCTATGGTAATCCTTCCACTCCTTGGTTTGACTTTTTTAAAGTGGGTGCTATTGGCCGCAAGTCTTCACTTTTTGGTGGATTGGTTTAAGATTCTATTTACCCGAAAGCGCAGCTTGACCGACAAAAACAAAACCAGACTTTATTTGATGGACCAATTACTTCATGTCATTTTACTGGCAGGAACGGTTTTTTTAGCAGCTCAAGTTGAAACCATTCAATGGACCAATTTAATGAGCCTACTTATAGAATATTTTAACCTAGAGATTGGCTTATTTTTAAAATGGATGTTGGCCCTACTCATTGTCATCAAACCGGTAAGTATTACCATTGGGATAGTCCTGTGGCAATATCAGCCCATAACGGTGGATAAAGAAGAAGTTGGGCACCCAGGGGTAGGAGCTTTGATTGGGATTTTAGAGCGACTGATTATTTTAGTGATGCTGTCTCAGAGTCAGTATGCAGCCATCGGCTTTGTTTTAACCGCTAAATCCATTGCCAGGTACAATAAACTGATTGAAAACCCACAGTTTTCTGAATATTATCTCCTTGGCACCTTGTTAAGTATGTTGCTGGTGATTGTCACTCATACTGTGATCGTTCTTTAATTTCCAATAAACGATATTTGATGCACCTATTCGTCAATCTTTCTACATGATTCACATCCATAGGAATCATGATAATTTTATCGAGAACCTGGCGAGTAGGGAATGTTCCATGCCACAAGATGTTAGAGTGCACCAAAGTTACACTGCTAGTTAAACTAGGCAAGTTAAATTTAAAGGTTAACTAAATTTAAAGGCTAACTAAATTTAAAGGCTAAGTTAAAAAACCGGAAGTCTAACTCATAAAAGGAGTTAGACTTCCGGTTTTTAACTTTTATATTGCAAGGTTTTATGTTGGTTGTTTTCGCCTGTGGATTCGCATTTCTGGGTCAATGAGTTTAGCGATCTCATCTTCGTCCTTAATGGGGATAAAATTAAGCTCTCGTTCCCGAACTTCTTGCAGAAGTGCTCGATCAACTGGGGTGGTGTTAAATGGAATTTCTACGAAATCCTGTTTTTTATAAAGCTGGCAGGCCGCATGATTGGATATTGAAACATAAAGGTAAATGCGACGATAGCCCATATTTAATAGAGCTGTTTGAGCAGTTTGGATCAAAGCACTAGCATAACCACGTCCTTGGGAATCTTTTCGTGTGAATAGATAGGTTAAAGTGGGCTCATTTTTAAATTCACAGACAAATAAGCCAGACACCATATCCCCATCTTCATCATAGGCTAGAAACGAAGCATCCGTTAAGAACTTGCCGTAGTAGCCACGAAAAACCATAGAGATTTCCTTGATGGTGTCTTCTAGGGTTTCACCTTCATATTCAGGTGAATTGATGTAGGAATCCAGCATGATTTCTGCAATGGTTCGGATTTGTTCCCGATCCACAGGACGAATGTCTAAATCGCTGGTGTGATAGGAATCAAGATATTTGACCATTTTGATTCGTTGTGCCATGGAATGCCTCCTTTGATCCTTTTCTTTAGTATAGGTTTCTAATCTAATTTGTGCAACCAAAATTGACAGATCAACGTGATAGAATAGAAGTATTAGAGAATAAGGAGGACTCGTTTTTGAAATTCATACATTTAGGTGACCTACATATTGGCCGAACCTTTGAATCGCGGCCCATGTTGGAGGATCAAATTCATATCTTGGAACAAGTTTTAAACCTGGCTAAGGAACGTCAACCAGACTTTGTTCTCATTGCCGGTGATATTTATGATCGCTCCGTCCCACGGGAAGAAGCCATCGCAATTTATAATGATTTTATTACCGAACTAGTCATTGATTATAAAATTCCAGTGTATGCAATTTCTGGAAACCATGATTCAACCACTCGTTTGGAAGGATTAAACACCTTATTAAAAAAATCTGGCTATCATATCTGCGGCAACTTAAAAAATCCCTTGGAAAAGATTGAGCTAGAGGATGAATATGGACCCCTGGATCTTTATATGATGCCATATAAGGACATGCATGGCGCACGGGCCTTATTTGAGATCACTGATACCAAAGACCATACAGAAACGGTTCGCCAAATGGTAGCTGATATCCCAAAAGACTCACGGCGCAAAATCTTGACGGCCCATAATTACTTTGGCGCACAAGGCGAGAGCATGGAGGAATCGGACTCAGAGCGTCGCATCACCATCGGTGGAGAAGATCTAATCGATGTGTCAGTGTTAGATGACTTTCATTACGTCGCACTAGGTCACCTTCATAAAGCTCAGCGCGTGGGGCGGGAAGGGGTGCGATATGCAGGCTCTTTACTTAAATACTCTGCCTCTGAAGCTGATCATAAAAAGGCCATCACTTGGGTGGAGATGGATGGCGCAGGCGAGATTCAAATTGAGCTCATTCCAGTGGACCTCAAACGCGATCTGAAAAAAGTTAAGGGAACATTTAGCGAACTCATTCAAACGGATTTTCTTGCAAAAAAAGATGATTTTTTGGCCATCACTTTAACGGACCCAGAGAGAACCGACAATGCCTATGCAAGACTGTCTCAGCTTTATCCGAATATTATAGGCTTAACCTGGGAAACCATTGAGGGCGATTATGAACTCCATGTCGATCAAGACGCCATTCGAAAAGCTGATACGAGAAAGCTTTTTTCTGACTTTTTCCAGGATAAGAATAATCGAGCAATGAATGAAGCGGAACAAACATTTATGGATGAAATTTTCCGTGAACTGGAGGTAGAGCTATGATTCCAATCTATTTAAAAATGGAAGGTTTTTTAACCTTTAAGAATCCCACCTTGATTAACTTTGAAGACTTTGTTGACTCTGGCATCTTTCTCGTCTCTGGCCCAACGGGATCTGGGAAAACCAGTATTTTTGATGCGATTAGTTATGCCCTGTATGGTAAAGCCACTGGGGGAGGTCGAGAAGCCAAGGAACTTCGGTCTCATCTAATTGGTGACGATGATGAATTTAGCGTGGAGTTTAAATTCCGCTCTGGCAAAGATGAGTATTTAATCAACCGCTGGCAAAAGGGGCAACGAGCCGGCAAAGTTCGCTTGGTCGTAAATGACGACGATGAAAACCCCATTACAAAAGTTCGGGAAATCAATGATAAGATTTTTGAAGTGCTAGGCTTAAATGCTGACCAATTCTGCAAGATTGTCATGCTACCCCAAGGGGAGTTTCGGAACTTTTTATCATCTTCTTCCAAAGAAAAATCAGAAATTTTACGTAAATTATTTGATACCGACCACTACGCTCAAATTCGTGAAATGATTCGAAAACGACTGGGCCAGATTCTTGGTCAAGTTAAAGAAGCAAAAACTCTGATCGACTCAGAGAAGACCATCTCAGATGCAGCCCGTCAAGCAGAAGATCCGGAAGAAATCCTTAGCATTTTGAAAAAAGAATGGCAGGAAAAGGAAAAAGAATCCCAAGCCTTGAAAGTACAACTGGATTTGTTGCGCACAAAAGCAAATAATCTCTTT
>JAAZGI010000388.1 GCA_012511315.1 Clostridium sp. | reverse complement strand
GCAGGCTTAGTTACTGCAGGCTTAGTTTCTGCCGGCTTTGTTTCCGCCGGCTTTGTTTCTGCCAGCTTTGTTTCTGCCGGCTTCGTTTCTACTACTTCAATCTTTGTTGCCATTTTCGTTTAGACTTCTGATTGAGTCTTATCAGTCGTCATCGTGAATGATTCATCAACAATGCCTACGTCCTTGGCGCTTTGTCCGGAAGCACAAGAAGAAATTAGCAGGGTCATACTCAAAATCAAAACAAATGATTTCATAGCTTTTTTTATTTATATATTTTATCAGGACACCCTTGTTTAATCTTCAGCTTATAACTTTATGGCTTATTACTCTCCGTCAGCTAATTTATTGTTTCTAGCATAGTTTTCAAGCTGCTTAACCACGTCAATGTCTGCCGGCAACCATTCCAATTGATTTAACTCGTCAGCGATGAGCCATTTAGCAGCCAAGTGTTCATTTAAAATTATATCACCTTGATCAATTTTACAGATATAACAGTGCATCGTCAGATGAAATGTGGGGTATTGATAGTCAACAGTACACAAATATTGCTTAATTAAAATATTTACATTTAACTCTTCCTCTATTTCTCGAAGAAGAGCGTCTTGTTTGTTTTCACCCGGTTCAACCTTTCCCCCTGGGAACTCCCACATTCCTTTAAATTCTCCATAGCCTCTTTGGGTTGCTAAAAATTGATTTTTCTTTTCAATAATTGCTGCAACCACTTCTATCTTTTTCATAGTACCTCATTCAACAATATAGTCATATAAATCTTCACGAACTGGAGTTTCTAACTTGTAATGAATCTCAACCGATGTTTTGTTAGTATTCGCCATTTCAACTTGTTTGGTATCTCCAGTCGCATGGATTTTTCCCAAATAATAAAATTCTTTTGAAGCCTCATCATCTTTATTTTTCCGTACAAATAGGTCCATTTTGATACCCAACTCTTTAGCCCTTAAAGCGGTTTGGACGTCTTGCGATTCAACCCTTCGACCTGATTTTGAAATTGCAATCAAAGATGAAGGAATAATAAAACGGTCCTCATATTTAATCGTATCAGCAATGTGATGTTCTTTATCGTAATTGATAAACACAGGATAAGTCTGCGTTTTCTTATCATGCTTGTATCCACCGATATTTAAAGCAACAGCTGCTAAATCCCATTCTAGCAAACGACAAACATCTTCATAGGTATACTTGGCATATAAGTTGAATGGCGTTCCTTTATAGAACTCACCATAATCTTTTTGATTTCGTTCTAAACCATAATCCACAAGTTCATTTACTAGCTTCCTAAACTCAGAATCCTCTAGAGCTTTTCGGAAAACTTCAGAAATTCGATAATCACCGTTAATTTCATCTTTTTGAATAAATACACTTGGCTTAAACTTATCCTTGCCTGATCCCGTTAGAAAGGAGCCCGTTAGAATATTGACCATGTTCTCCACTGTATTTTCATTAAACTGAAAGCCATAATCTTTGGTTAACTTGTCTTCAAGATCTCTTAAAAGTCGCGATTCCCCATGCAAAATTGCCTGTAAAACCAAAAGCTCATGGGGACGTTTACCGGAAGCAAATTTTTGTGAAATATACTCAATCATGTTCACTTGAGTAGAAGTAAAATCATTTTTATATTCTTCTTCATGTTTCTTTAAAAACCCATGGTAAGATCCGAAATTTTTATTTTCAAAAATCCGCAGAACATCGATTGATCCATGCTCATCAAAATCTTTAAGACTAGGAATTTTACCAAGTTTAAATCTCAATTGTTGATAGGCCTCCTTAATGATTTTACTTTGGCTAAAGTTTGCTGTATCGATGCTTTTATAAATTCTGGTTCGGGATATTTCATCAAAGTTAATACTGGTACAGCCTGGTATGATTCGGTTTCCTTCTCTAACAACTCGACGAACATTATCTTTGTTATAACTTCTATCGCCAAATAGAGCCATTGGAATCATGTAGTTATTATTATAGTTTCCAATAAAATCAATGACGACCACAAATTCTTTGCCTTTGAATTTACGCAATCCTCTACCAAGTTGCTGAATAAATACGATGGGAGACTCAGTCGGCCGAAGCAGAACGACTTGGTTAATTTCGGGAATGTCTACTCCTTCGTTAAAGATATCCACAGTAAAAATATAATCAATATAATCGCCTGTCGCCTCTCCAGTGAGCCGTTCAATTGCTAGGGTTCTTTTCTCTTGGGAATCCTCCCCTGTCAGACTAAGTGATTTGAAGCCCCTGGCATTAAACATCTCCGACAAAGTCCTAGCTTCTTTTTTATTACTACAAAAAACTAAACCTTTAACCCGATCGCCACTATGACCAAAATACTGGATTTTTTCAATGATATATTCAACTCGGCGCTCGTCGGCTAAATATCGAAAGTTTCGAAGCTCCTTCGCACTTTCCATCATTTCATCATCAACACCAAAATCTGTGATTCCAAAGTAATGAAAAGGGCAAAGCAAATCTTCTTCTAAGGCTTCATTTAATCTAATTTCATGTGCAATATTATGGTCAAAGAGACCATAAATATCAAAGTCATCGGT
>JAAZGI010000387.1 GCA_012511315.1 Clostridium sp. | reverse complement strand
TCAATGGCCTGGGGTTGATCTCCAGTGGGTTTAAAGGTTGACTTAAGTTTGAATGTACCGTCCATGGCTCCTCCTTAAAATATAAAAATAAGCCAGTGAATCAAGGCTTAATATAAACATATGTTCTATATAATACAATACTTTTAGAATACAGTAAAGGTAGCTCTCGTTATAGCTACCCTACTCTTCTTATTATACTTGTCTTCAATTAAGTTCCTCTTAAAAGCTTGAATGTTCCAGTAATCTTTACAAGAATTCCTTATATTAGAAACAGACCTATAATCTACAGGTCTGTTTCTAAGGTTCAAGACTCGTTAGGTCTTTCGTTACTCCTTAAATTCGGAAAACTTTTCTAGCCGTATTTTATAGCCGGCTTCCATATAGTTCTCATAGGGAATATCTTGGTTCCCGGTGAGTTCTCCTTTGATGTGCTTAATTAGAGGAGGATTCATCACTAAAATTGGTCCCATGAGATTGGTGCCAATAAAGTTTTTATAATGAACACCTTCTTTTTTGCTCTTTCGGTTAAAGCCATAGCCTTTTTCAAGGGTTAAAAACGCCATGGTTTCATTGCCATATTGTTCGGTAAAGCGAGCATCATAGCCGATGATCTGCTGGCCTTTAAAAGTACCCATCACGGTGGTGTCATGACGATCTGCCATATTCCGTTTGGTGGTAAAAGGCAATAGCTTCAAGGTTTTTAAACGTCTACCATCGGGTAGTTCAATCCACTCACCAAAGATTTCTAAAGCACTATTAATGATCAAAAAGAAACAGCCTTGTTCCATTAATTCCTTTAAGCGATGGGCGTGGGGCAAAAGATGGTCTGTGGCTAAGTCTAAATTGGTTTCGGTCATGGGTCCCATATAAATGAGATCCACTTCATGATCCACGAAATAAGGCTTGTCATCGATGCTGGTGTAAATCATTTGCGCTTCGGGAAAGGTTTTTTCTAAATACTCGACATTGCCCCGGTCACCATAAAGGATAAAGCCAGGATATAAAATCTCAATGGTTAATTCATTTTCTTTTTTCATTTGCTGGCCTCCAATCGCTTGACGAGTTCATCTCGGATAAATTCTGCCTGGAAACGGCTAGCATCTTGAATATCGTGGAGAATAAAAATATCACCATCTCCATTTAAATCAATCAGTGAGGCTACCTGCTTATAGTCATCCAAGGCATGGATTTTTTCCTCTGGCACACCTGCCATTAAAGCTCTCACCATTAAATCGTTATAGCGCCAACTATGGAACACCACTTGTTTAATGCTGGGGTCTTTTAAATATTCAAAGTCCGCATCGTAAAACCACGCAATGTTTTCATGGTAACGGGAAGGATCGTTATCATCATTACCCAGGATGAGGATTTTATTGCCAGGATGTTTTTTCACCATGTCAAAGGCTCTGGAATTTGCTATGGGGTTATAACGCTTGGCAACGCTCAAATAGATGTTGCGATTAGAAGCCTTAGTGGCTGTGTAGCGACTGGATACAATGTCAAGGTTTGCCATGGCTTTGTTGAGTTCTTGGTGGGAGAGTCCAAATTCGCGCAAGGCACTGTAGGCCGCCAATTGATTATAGATTGCTTCTGTGGTTCCTAAAATTAAAGGTAACTCCAGTAACTTGCCAGACTCTTCAACAAATAGCTTTTTCGCCGCATAATCCACTTTTCGAACGATGTATTTAGCTTCTGGATTTCTAAAACCGCAAGATGGACAGTGAGCCTGACCGATGTGATGATAACGAACAAAGTCCCACTCTAATTCGGTGTGACATTTGGGGCAGTAGCGAATGTCTTTTAATCGGGAGTCTCTGCGTTCTTCTTCTCCCTCTAAGGGGGCAATGGAGAAAAAAACACGTTCATTGCCTTCGCCAATTTGTGCGCTGATCAGATCATCTCCATTTAAAATAAGCTTGGTGGACTTAGGTAGTCCGCCATTAATCACGTCTTTAATAAAATCCGTATGAGCATTACGCTTATAGGAGTCTTGGTAAAGGTTAGTGACAATTAAAAGCTCGGGGTGGACTTGACGAAATACTTTGGGTAACCAGCGTTCATCAAGTTCTAGGGTGGCAAGTTCTGACTTTTTCTTTCCCGATAAGGTCAAGTTATCGGTCATGGTGGTTATAATGCCAGCTCCCGTATTGGATCCAAAGTTGTTGTTGGCAATGTTGGGATCTTTCGCGGATAAAATATCCAGGATTAAGTTTGACGTTGTCGTCTTGCCATTGGTTCCTGTAATGGCAATCATCCGATTTGGTTTGGGAATGTTTTTTAAGTAGTTGGGGTCTAGCTTAGCTGAAATGACTCCCGGTAGATAAGTCCCTTGACGCTTTAAGAGCTTAAGTCCTAAGCGAGCTGTCTTTCCACCGTATAGTCCCAGACGATATTTGAACTTTGACATGGCACATCCTCTTTCCTTTATTTTCTAATCTTAATTATAACAGTAATAGACCAGCCCCTTGATTTTTCTATGAAAATTAACAGAAAAATCTAAGAACCGGTCCATTGCCTAAAAGCTAACAAAGTGGTATAAACAGAGCCCATTGCTTTAAAGTTTGTTTACCAAATTGAATCACAAAGATCAAAGGGCAAAGGGCAAAGCGTAAAGCTTAGTCGTCTTCGTCTCGTGTCACTAAACGGACTAGAG
>JAAZGI010000386.1 GCA_012511315.1 Clostridium sp. | reverse complement strand
CAAGGAAGCACTCGCTTCTCAACCAACTCTTTCCAGAGTCTTACATTCTTTTTCTAGAGAAGATGCTGAACAATTCAATGGGATTTTGGAACATTTAAAACTTGTCGCAAATTAAGTTGGTGAATAATTTGGGGTAAACGTTTTACTATGGGGATAGTTTGAATTTTTGAAGTTATAAAGGTGAAGAGATAAGAAAACTTAAGAATAAAAAAATTTGGAAAACAAAAAAACGAAAACTGGAAAAGCAGAAAACGGAATTAGGGTTTTTAATCCACAAGGGGGAAGCAATGGATATGGTACGTACTGAAGGTTTAATTAAGACCTACGGCAAAGGGGAGTTGGCAGTGGATGCGCTGCGTGGTGTAGATATTTCAATCAAAGAAGGGGAACTGGTTTCCATCATCGGAAAATCAGGATCCGGTAAATCAACTTTACTTCATCTCTTAGGAGCCTTGGATCGACCAACGGGTGGAGAGGTTTATATCGATAATGAATCAATCTACGATAAAAGCGATGATGAATTGTCTTTACTGCGGCGGCGCAAGGTGGGTTTTGTGTTTCAGTCCTTTAATCTACTTCCAGAATATACGGTAAAAGATAATATTTTGATGCCCTTGATTTTAGATGGGCAAGCTGCGGATGAAGCTCATTTTGAACGCATCATTTCGTTACTTGATATTGGTGATAAACTAAAATATTATCCCGATGAGCTATCCGGGGGTCAAATCCAACGGGTGGCCATTGCTCGCGCCTTAATCACGAAACCTGCCATTATCTTGGCGGATGAACCAACGGGCAACCTTGATGAGAAAACGGGCAATGATGTGATGCAACTCCTGCGACGTTTAAATGAAGAGCTGAATCAAACCACCATTATCGTAACTCATGATATGGCGATTGCTCGGACGGCTGATAAAATGATTTTAATTCGGGATGGCTTGGTGGAAGAAAACCAAGTGAATGGACCGGAGGTTTAAGCTATGTTAAAACCATTTATGGCTTGGCGGCGATTGAAAAAAAGCCTGGCACTTGTTTTGGGGTTTACGCTTTTAACGGGGTGCAGCTATATTGCAACCCTAGATCCCAATGATAATTCGAGATTGGAGCAATTAAAATTAGAGCGTCAAGCCGAAGCAGCGGCGGCAAACCAGGAAATGACCTTACCTCAGTTAAAACAACGAGTCGATGGCTTGCGGAATGCCCAATATATTTTCCGGACTAAAATCAAAGAAAAGGTTCTTGTAGTGGAAACTTTTTCTTCCTTAAAGGAGATTCAAGGAGCCGTTGAAGCGGCTTTTTCTGACACGCCTTCTGCTTTAGAGCATTTGGAATTTGTTAATGGTGTACGAGGGCCGGAAGACCAAGTGCCAACCTCTCTTCTATTAGAAGATCCAGAAGGATTAAGGATGATCTTTTCTGAATTGGCGGAATGGGGACCGATTTCGTGGGTAAATGAAACCTATCAAAACAACCGAGATCAAGAGGTGGAAGAAGTGTACCATTTGATACGTGATTTAGTGTTACTAAAAGATCAGGTGGCAACTCCGCTCACAAAGGAAAAATATCAAGTACGATTGCTGTCGCCTGTAGGACAGCAGCTGGCTCTGTTGACTTTAAGTGAAAAAGGTCAACTGCAAATTGAATTACCTGATGGGCAGGTAAATACCTACTCTCTTTTAAATAAAGCCCAATTTGAGGCTTTGGCAGGTCTTCTTAATAAGGTAATTTATAATTTTTTAGAGGATCCAGAAGGTGAGAGTCCCGAGGAGTCAGAAGAACTACCTTGGTTGCAACTGCCCTACGGAGAACCAAATGTGGTGATTGGCCATGAATATATGGAGCTATCAAAGGAAGGGGATATAAAACAAGAGATTATCACCTTAGAAATTGGTTTAGTGGCCTATGGCGATCAAGTTGAAGAAGGAAAATGGCTTGTCGGAGCACCTGAAGAGCAACTAAAGATTAACCATTATATATTTAAGCGAAAAGATGAAGCTGCTTCTTGGGGAGTACCAAGTTCTGAATTAATTGACGAAGAAAAAGCTCAAGAAATTCTAGATGCTTGGAAAACTAAGGAAGCACCTATCTCGGAGCAGCTTACCTTAATTCGAGAAATGGCTTTTCATGCATTTTTTAATAGTGTCAGAGAAAACTACTATAAACTAGACCCTGAAGTGGATTGGAGGTAGACATGTTTAAGATTGCATTGAAAGGCCTATTGGGCCGAAAAAAAGAATCCTTCATGCTCCTATCCATTCTATTTTTGTCCTTTTTGTTTTCGATTGTAACGTCAACTTTTTATACTAATAGCGAAGCAGCCAAGGCCATGCATCGGCGTTCAGTGTATGGGCAATGGCAGTATGCCAGCTTTGGACAGTCTGAAGGGGAAGATGACAACCCGTTTAAAGAGGCGGAACAATGGGGTAAGAATCGAATTATTGGTTATTCAGATACCCTTGGCACACTAGCCTCCTTTGATGAAGGCTTTACGAAGCTGGCTAATTTAAACTTATTGGAAGGTCGAATGCCTGAAACAGTCAATGAATTAGCTGTGGAACAAAGTCAGCTCAGCTATTTTGAAGAAACACCAACTGTTGGTGATGAAGTGTTAGCTGACACCGAAGTCTTTATCTATGATTTTGAAATGGATAAAGAGCCAGAGGAAATTCGCCAGTACATTCAAGAAGAATCAGCTGGTCGCATCATGGAGCAAATGACGCCGGACATGCGCAGGATTTTAATGGAAACACTTGCCCTGTCAGGCGATGGGGCAGAAGTGGATGGACAGCTAAGGGAGTATATTACAAATTATATTTCAGTGACTACTGATACCAAGCAAAGCAAACGTGGCTTGGAGCACTTTGAAGACACCTTACTTTTAGCCGATGAAGAACTTCTTAAGTATTTTTATGCTTTTGATTTAACTTCATTAATTCAAAATGAAGCGAGTCTTTTAAGTGTTCAGGAAAAAACCCAGCTTTTAAAAGAAATGAACGATCTGACCGTTAAGGAAATGGACTCTAATTTTGATGAGCTATTTAAAATCGGCGGAGAAGGACATTTTTCTTTAAAAAAATCTTATATTATTCGCAGAACGTTAACGGTAACTGGCGTCTATAGTTCCATTAGTAATGCTTGGCTAGGAGAACAGCAGTTTCTTCCCACCTCCTTGGTTACAGAAGCGGGGGCTGAGAAGTTTATTGAAAAAGGCATTATGCAAACGGTGATTGCTCAACAAGAGAATTTCCGAGTCCCGGTCAATTACTTTCTAGGCCAAGGACAAGAAGCCGATGCTTTGGCAGCTCAAGAAAAGCTGCCCGAAGCAATCACTGCAAACCGGCTAGCCTTTCCACCGGGAAATTCCACGGAAGGGATTCTGGCGGCTTCCATGATGGGTTTTATTTTCTTTATCACTCTATTTGGCGTTTTCCAGCTTTATATGAGTCAAGTGAAAAAGCGACGGAGAAAACTGGGTCTGCTCCGTTCCGTGGGTGCCACCACAGGACAGATTCGTCAATTATTAGGTTGGGAATTGATAATTATTTTAATCATTACACTACCCTTGGCTTTAGCAATCGGTATTGGATTAGCTTGGCTCTTCGCCCGTGGTTTAGGGGCACAGACGGCGGGTTATCAATTCAACGTTAACCCGATTATTCTTGGCCTGAGTATTTTAGCTGGTTTAGTGGCGGTGGTATTAGGGGTGCTTCAACCTTTACTGACGATCAAAGATATTCCGTTGACGGGTAGAACGGAGGACGTGAAATCAACAAACAGACCATCCGTTAGGGAAACTTTGGGTAAAAAAGTTCGCCCAATTACCAATTTAAATCAAGTGTTAAAGCATCACCAACGCTTTACAAGAAAGCAGTCCCTGATGACTCAAGTCATTTATACGGTAATCTTTACTGTGATGCTCCTATCCCTTCTCCTGTCCTTTTTATCCTTCACCAACTATCGGGATGAGGTGGTTGCTGTCAATATGCCCGATTACGACATAACTTTCCACTATGCTTTAAATCGAAAAGATTCCGAAGCAATGGAAAAAGAATTAATGGCCACTGGCGCCATAGCTGATATTCAGCAAATCATCGGTCGTAAACAAGCTCAGCTGGTGGCAGAGGACTGGAAAGATCCCTTATATGATCTGACCAAAACAATTAATCCAGTTTCTTTAGAAGGCGAATTGTTTATAACTAAAAAAGATACGGAGCAATATCCCGATCATTTTACAGCTGGTCTGCGCAAAGTCAATCTATACGGTATAAAGCCCGAATCCACTCTATTTCATAGCATGGACTTAGCGAGCGGTGGGCTCTTACAAAGCGATGGGTTTAAAACCGGTCAAGCTGTGGTGATGTTATATCCTAGTTACCTGATGGCTGATAATTATGACAAAGCAGCGGATTCAGATCAGTTAAGTGGTCAAGGAATGGAATACAGTAAAATATTATTCAAGCAAACAGAGGCTGGCGAACTAAGCTTTGATTTTAGAGAGGCCAACTTATTAGATCAAATCGAAGCAGGGCAGGTTCCTGAGAAAATTCAGTTAGTTTATAATTCGGAGATCTACTCTGCGGTGGAACGAAATATTGTACCGCCCTCACGTTTTGAGCTGGATCTGATTACGATTATTAGTGAGTTGCCTGAATTTGGCGTTTGGCCCTTTAGTTCAAGTTTAGAACATCCCGTTATCATCGGAAGTGAACAGTTAGTGCGGAACCTAACGGAAAGCAATCAATACTTGGAGCTTTTAAAAGCTCTTCCACCCAATCAAACCTTAGTGCCGACTCTATACGGCATCCAACGAACATCACTATGGGCGGGCAGCGGGAAAACCGAAGCTAGTTATCTGGAAGTACAACAAATTGCCCATCGTTATGGCGGGCAAGTCAACAATCTCTTGGCCGATAAAGAGGTGCGCTTTAATGCGGCCCTACGAATTAGTGTCATGGTTTTAATTGTGGCCTTTGTCATTGGCTTGGCAGCTCTGCAAATACAGCTAAATATTAGTAAGGCCAGAGTTGAGGCAGAACGACTCTATGTCGGAACCCTGCAGTCCTTAGGGGTTTCCAATAAAAAGCTGAAACTAGCCTATGTTAAAAGTGGTTTAGGTTATAGTGTGGTGGCGGTTCTTTTATCCCATGTTTTATTTGTTGGGGTCTTAGCGGGTCATATTCTCATTACCTATCCTTTAGAATTGGTAAAAACGAACTTTATAAAGCTAGTTAGTGGTCAGCTCTGGCTCTATCCCTGGTTCGATCATTTACTCGTAACTTTAGTATTCCTTTTACTAGGAACCTTGATTTACTATTTACCTTTACGTAAAATTTTAAAAAATAACCCTATCAATAACATTCGGCAACTCTAGCCGGTTAGGAAGAGCCTAGTGAGGATACGACGAGGTAACTTGGAAGACTTGGATTTAATTTATGCACTGGAAAGGGAAAGTTTCCCAGAAGAAGCTTGGCCACGCTATGT
>JAAZGI010000385.1 GCA_012511315.1 Clostridium sp. | reverse complement strand
GTTTGTTGGTTTAGCATTAACGGTTAGCTTCATCACGTCTAGTAATTGATAAATCGAGTTCATTAACTTACTCTTATTTTCATACAAAGCCTCAACTTTTAGGAAATTTCTCTAAGTTTGTTTTAAATTTCTAAATAATCTCCAACTACAAAACCCACAAATAGATCCCCCGCAATTTTTTTAACTCTGACAGAGCCTTATCTTATTCATCTTCTTCACGATGCTCCGTCATCTGAACATCAAGCCAATCTTCCTCAACATAAATTACCCCATTACGTCCTTCTACCTTACGATTCGGACCTGCTTTATACAGCTTACAACTAAGGGGACCATAACAGAATGTCTCAAATCTGTATTTTCTCTTAGCTTTTGGGTTCCAATTATCTATGATGATCTCAACAGGCATTCTACAGCCCCACATGCAACTACTACACTTTGTCTGATATGTCCTTGCTGCCAATCTTCGATGTCCTCTTTCTCTGTAAACTTCAAGCTCTGGCGGTACTAGTTCCCAAGGGGGTTCTGAGTCAGCGATAGTACCTTGTGATAGTATCTTGAGTTTAGAGACTTTATAGAATTGAGTGGGTTCAAGTTCAGGATTTGCTACTGGTAGGCATTCACCTGTTATTATGTCATTTACTTTAAATTGGTGTTTAGCATGGGCGGCTTTACCGATACCAACGGAGAAGGTAGTTACACCTTGGTCATTGTTGTGCTGATGGTTGTCCACCTCTCCTTCTAATGTGATGGCATAGCCTAGATATGTGTGAGAAAACTCATCGAAGGAACGGAGCAAACGAATCCTCGGTTGGATTGAAGTGATTGTACCTTTGAAAGCTAATTTACCCATTGATTGTTCTCCTCCTTAATCTTATCTTGAATCTTACATCACCCTCCAATAGTTCAAATAAAAGCATCTATTTCCTTTTGATTTCTTTTTAGGCTTCACAGATTAGGTGTTTTTCTTTCAGTTTTCATTCTCAACTAAATCTTCCATAAATCTTAGGTTTAGTGCAATTTTATTTATAGCTGCAAAAGCTTTTAAATCCTCAACAGCATGACGCTTTGTTCTGAGGGCTACTGGTATATTAGCGACCCCTGTAGACTCATTCACAAGACAATCCATACTGCACCCCAAAAGCTCTGCTGCTTTATCCAGTATGTCCACACTAAATTGGCTTTCACCTTTTTCACACTTTGAAATATAACTTGGATCAACGTCTAAGTATTCAGCCATCATCCTTTGTGTGAAACCACTTCTACGTCTTAACTCACTAAATTTTTCTCCAATCAATTTGTAATCCACCATATCTTCACTTCCTTCTAATTCAATTGTATATTAATGCTCTCATAATCTCATCTACAATATTTTATAAAGTTCCTATTCTTATGATGAGATTCTAGATCAATAAACAGCCCCATCATGGTGGGTGTAATGAAGCTTATAATCAGAGTGTAATTACAGACCAGACACAGAAAACTGACTTTATCTAGGTGAATTTTCAACCTATTTCCAGCAGTTAAAGAAGCTAATAAGCATTATAGTAAATCTGATGGCTTTTATCATTACAGTCCAAAGTGCACATAATAAAAAAAAGAGAACTGAGATTATTAAATTCTTTCATCTCGGTTCTCTTCAATTCTCTTCTATATATATATAGATTATTTTTTATTCAAGAGTAAATC
>JAAZGI010000053.1 GCA_012511315.1 Clostridium sp. | reverse complement strand
CTGTTTTAGAGTTGCAGAAGAAGAAAAAATGGTCTTTAAGAGCTTTTAGTATGAAAAATATATAGATTTTACGAAAACTTGGTAAACAAACTCTATAAAAGGAAAGTAAGCTCTATTTTTGTTTTATAATAGAAACATGTAATTGTAAATATATTGAATTACTCTTAAGGAGGAAATAGAATGAAAGACGATGGATTTGTAAAAAAGACACAAGAAGCAATAAATGAAAAGGTAGTACCTGCTGCGAAAGAGGGCCTTGAAACAGCTCAGGATTTATTTGAGAAAAGCGCCCATAAGGTAGGGGATTTTCTTAAAGACGCAGGTAAAAAAACTGAGAAAGTAGCAGATACTGCTGGCGAAAAGTCGAAAAGTATTCGAAAGGATGCTGCGGATGTTTTAAGTCGCACGGGAGACAAGCTGGTTGCAACGAAAAATGATGCCTTTGCTCATTTTAAAAAAGAGGCTGAGGATACGGCTGAAAAAGCTGCTGATCTAAAGACTGATTTGGAAAAAGAAGCAAAATCAAAAAAAAGAGAAGTAGTAGATTTCACGAAGAATAAAGCAGACCAGATTGAAGTTCCAGGAACTCAGAAAAAAGGTAAAAAGGTCGTTAAGACAGCAGCTGGTGTAGCGGTATTAGCTGCAGCTGCAGCGGGTGCTTATGGCTATTATAAAATGCGCAAAGATAAAGAAAATGCCATTAAAGCTGAATTTTCTGAAAAAATGAAGAAATGGAATGAATTAGGTGAGTCTGAATTGGCTGATACTAAAACAGAACTACCATTTAAAATGCATGTAAGACCCAACCGGGTTTATAAAATTGGCGATAATGCACTGTTAGGTGAGGACATTATCCTTAACGTTACTTTCCCAGGTGAAGACCTTGAAGGATTCAATCCTGACGAAGTAAGTGAA
Organism: Clostridium sp.; assembly: GCA_012511315.1. Taxonomy (GTDB): domain Bacteria; phylum Bacillota; class Clostridia; order Clostridiales; family Clostridiaceae; genus JG1575. The sequence continues at coordinate 17,424 of JAAZGI010000053.1, read as the reverse complement.
GCCATCAATCCAGTGGAAGAAATCCGTAAAAAGGCTGAAGAAGCTCTGGGCACTGCTGGTACTAAGGCAAAACAAGTAGCAGATACGGTAACAGAAAAAGCCAAAGAAGCGTATCATATAGCAGCTGAAAAAGCTGACGAACTAAAGGATAAGATGGCTGAAAAAAGTCATGAAGTACACGACGAAGCAGATGGTTTTATCCAAGATATTGAAGAGGGTTTAGACGCCAGAGAACAAGATCTTCAAGAAGGCTTTAAAGATGCCAAAGAAGTAGCTAAGGAGCTTGCAGAAGAAGCGGAAGAAAAAAAGGAAGACTTAGCGGATAAAGCAGAAGACAAACTTGATGAAGTTAAAGATAAAGTGGCTAAAAAGAGTAAAGACTTAAAAGATGAGACAGGTGAATTTGTCCAAGATGTTGAGGAAGGTTTAGAAGCCAGAAACAAGGATTTGGATGAAGGAATCGAGTTAGCCAAAGAAAAGGCTGAAGAAGTAGCAAAGGATGCTGAGGATTTACTTGAGAACAAAATGGAATCCGATGAAGGAGATGATTCACTAGACGAAAACTTAGTGGAAAATCCACAGGATTTGGATAACATTTCTTGGGATGAAGACGAATCCCTAATCATGCAGAAAACTGAAGATCTTCGCCATAAAACTTCGGAAGGCATTGATACCTTAAAAGAAAAGTTGCACGATGCGAAGGAATACTTAGAAGATCGTTACAATCGAATGATGCCAGCAGATGAAGAGGTTGAAGAAGATTTCTTTACAGAAGAACTTCAGGTCCTTATCCATAATAAGGGAAACAAGGATTATTTCTTTAGCCCTATGCTGATTCAGCGATATAATTCTGCGAAGAGAGAAACGGCACCGATTCCTGTTCATGAAGAGGGTACTACTCTAGAACAGAGAATTATTAAACCGGGTGAGACCTATCAGGGAACAATCTTCCTTAAGATGTCATATACTGACGATGCAGTGATCATGTTTGAAGATATGCTGATGAAGAGCTCAGTGGCTGTTTTATTGAATGAGGAAATGGACGACCTTTTCCTAGAAGAAGAATCATTTGATCTACAGGATGATTTCCTCTTTGAAGGTATTGAAGGGGATTTTGACTTAGAAGAACTCGATATTGAAGAAGCAGAGGAATTAAACTATGACTTCGCCGATGACGAATTGAATCAATAATCGGAACACCATTCTGCGGAGAGCTCCTATAGGAGTTCTCCGCTTTTTTAAAAGGGAGGATCATATGGAACAAGTTGTAAAAACTCACAGGGATTACTTTCAAACTGGCGTTACACACCAACTGCTCGTCCGCTTAAACGCCCTTCACAGGCTCTCTAAGGTGCTCGAGGATATGGAGGGGAGTATCATAGAGGCACTGGTGCAAGAGATGGGGAAGCCTGCCTATGAGGCATTTCTTACTGAAATCGCTATGGTCTATGAAGAAATTGAATATGTGACAGCTAATTTAAAGAAATGGATGAAACCGCAGTCTACGGGACGCTCGATTAATACCATGATGGGGAAAGGCAAGATTACTTCCGAACCTTTGGGTGTGGTCCTTATTATAGTTCCCACTAACTATCCGGTAAACTTAGCCTTGTTACCACTGGTTGCAGCAGTTAGTGCCGGCAACAGTGTGATTATTAGAACTCCCAGTGAATTACCCTTAGTTTCAAAATCATTAAAGCGTTTGATTGAGAGGGTATTTCGCTCTGGCCATGTCACAGTAGTGGAAGGCAAAGAGGATGAAAACCATGAGCTGTTAGAACAACGCTTTGATAAAATAATGTTTACCGGCAGCTCTAAAACAGGAAAACGCATTATGGCAAAAGCGGCCGAAAACTTAACGCCTGTTCTATTGGAACTGGGTGGAAAAAATCCAGCTATTGTCCTACGGGATGCAGACGTGGTAGCAGCAGCAAGAAAAATTGCTTGGGGTAAGTTTTTAAATGCGGGTCAAACTTGTATTGCGCCGGATCATGTATATGTTCAACGGGAGGTTAAAACTGCATTTATAGAAGAATTAAAGCAGGCTCTTTATGAATTCTATAAAGGTGAGGCCCTAGAAGGATCAAGTTACAGTCAGATTGGTACCCGACGCCACTATGATCGTCTCAAAGGAATGTTAACTGGAGATTTGAATATTGCGGTTGGCGGCAGTTTTAATGAGCAGAAACGCACCATTGAGCCCACGATTGTTTTAGATGTTCCCAAGGATCATCCGTTAATGGAAGGTGAGATTTTTGGTCCCATTTTGCCAGTCCTAACCTATACCAATATTAATAAAGTTATAAAGCAAGTTCGTTTAAGGGAGAAGCCTCTGGCAGCTTATGTATTCGGGCAAGATGTAAACTTTGCCAATAAAGTAATGGAGCGTATTCCATCAGGTGGTGGAGCTATTAACGAAACCATTCTTCAAGTGAGCTCCGTCGATATGCCATTTGGTGGTGTAGGTCATTCGGGTATGGGATCTTACCATGGCAAGTATGGATTTGATGCTTTTAGCCATCAGCGATCCATCTTGACCGGCCAAGCTAACATTAGCAATGGGATGATTTACCCGCCCTACGACAGTTGGAAGGAAAAACTATTGCGAGGGATTCTTGGTAGAAAGAAAGGCTAGCTTTATTAAAGGGCTGCTAAGTAGGTCAGAGGAAATTCAACAAAATACCTGGAAACAAACATTATGGTTAGAGAACTTGGCGAAGACATGAGATTAAAAAATGGGAAATAAATTTTCTGATCATTAAAATTGTGAAACGACATGAAACGACATGAAAGATTAGATTTAAGAAGTTTCAGTAAATAGACCAAATAAGTTAGTTGGGTGTTTGTGGTAAACATCCACGATACTTTTATTAAACAACTCGGCTTAGCTGGGTTGTTTTTTTGCTGCAGGGGAGGTAAAGAGAAAATAAAAATAAAAATCAGAGTCTAAGGAATAGGATGGTTTGACAATTGAGAGAATCAAGCGTAAAATGAATACAGATACCCCACCCCACCAGGGGGGAGGCAAGGAGGTTGTAATGATGCAAAAAGAAATACCTATGAACAAAGATCGAGAGATCTCAATGATGCAACTTAAGACAGCCAGAGGTCAGATTGATGGAATCATAAAGATGATTGAATCTGGTCGCTACTGTATTGATATTTCTAACCAGATACTTTCATCTCAAGCACTGCTCCGAAAAGCACAAAAACATATTTTAGTTCAGCACATGAATCATTGTGTGTTGGATGCAATGAATAGTAGTGATCCCGATGAGAAAATCGCGAAAACCAATGAAATAGCATCCTTATTGGATAAGCTATTGGAGGCGAAATAAGAACTATGAAAAAAACATTTCAAGTAGGTGGCATGGACTGTGTGGCCTGTGCCCAATCCATAGAACGAGTGCTGAGCCGACAAGATGGCGTAGACTCGGCGGTGGTTAATTATGGTAACAATAAACTTTATATTAATTATGATGAATCATTGGTGTCCGATGATTTAATACAACAAAAGGTGAGTAAACTTGGGTTTTCATTAGCAGAAGATGCTTTATCACAAGAAGACTCTAAGGATGAGTCGATGCGTAAAAAACAATTCACAGTGCAGGGGATGGATTGTGTGGCCTGTGCTCAATCCATTGAGCGAGTGCTAGGCAAGAAGGCTGGTATTGAATCAGCTGTTGTCAACTATGCGTCAGGCAAGCTTTACCTTGAATACAATCCCGCTCAAATTAAAACCGATGAGGTTGAAACTGCTGTATCGAAGCTAGGATTTGAACTAAAAGAAGAGACGGGCGAACAGGTCGAGGAAATAGAAGTTAACCCTTATAAGCAGCGGTTAATAATTTCAATGATTTTCACAATTCCTCTTTTAATAATCGCAATGGGACCCATGCTTGGGATGCCATTGCCAGATATTATTTCACCGGATCTAAATCCTTTAAACTTTGTTCTTTTACAATTAGTCTTAACTTTGCCAGTTGTCTTTATGGGCCATCGTTTTTACAGCTCAGGTTTTGCAAATCTATTCCGGGGAAACCCCAATATGGATACATTGATAGCCTTAGGTACTTCTGCTGCTTTTGTGTTTTCTCTCTACCAACTCTTTTTAATTTGGCGTGGTAATGAGCATGCAATTCACAGCATCTACTTTGAATCAGCAGCAACTATTTTGGCTCTGATAACCCTCGGAAAGTTCTTGGAGAATATTTCTAAAGGACGAACCAGCCAGGCTATTAAAAAGTTAATGAATTTAAGGCCGGATCAAGCAACCATTATCCGTGATGGAGAAGAAGTGATCGTTCCAGTTGATGATTTAGTGAAAGGAGATGTCATTTTACTAAAACCAGGTAGTTCGGCTCCGGCTGACGGAATTGTTATCGAAGGATCCAACTATATGGATGAAGCGATGTTAACTGGTGAATCGATTCCTGTTTCCAAAGAAAAAGGAGCTCAGATCTTTACCGCATCCACCTCAAGCGGAGGAACAGTTCGATATGAAGCCACAAAAGTTGGAAATGAAACAGCCTTATCCGCTATTATCCGCTTAGTCGAAGATGCTCAGGCAACTAAAGCACCCATTGCTCGCTTAGCAGATATTATCTCTGGTTACTTTGTCCCGGTTGTCATTGTTATTGCTGTTCTCTCCGGTTTATTCTGGCTTGCAAGAGGCGAGGGTGCAGCCTTTGCGCTTACCATTTTAGTTTCTGTTTTAGTAATTGCTTGTCCTTGTGCATTAGGTTTAGCTACACCCACAGCCATTATGGTTGGGACTGGAAAAGGTGCTGAAAATGGTATTTTAATAAAATCAGGGGAAGCACTGGAACAAGCCCATAAGATTAATGCGTTAGTGTTAGATAAAACAGGTACCTTAACCCAAGGAAAACCGGTTGTTACTGATCTTTATACAAAAACAGGCTCAATTACAGAATCTGAGTTATTAGTTGCAGCGGCATCGTTGGAAGCCAATTCAGAGCATCCTCTTGGGAAGGCTATGATTGATGCAGCTAGAGATAAAAAATTACCCCTGCAGACGACTACAGAGTTTAAAACATTAACCGGTATGGGAATAAAAGCTCATATTAATGATGAAGAGTGGGCGATTGGTAATGCTAGACTCATGTCAACTTTGTCGGTAGGTCTAGACCAAGATTTTAAAGAAAAAGCGGAGCAATTGGCTGAAGCGGGAAAAACACCAATGTTTGTAGTCCATGCTGGACAGGTAGTGGGAATCGTAGCTGTAGCAGATACGATTAAACCGACTTCAAAAGATGCAGTTAGCTTGCTAAAGGAAATGGGAATACGTACCATTATGCTAACGGGTGATAATGAAAGAACAGCTCAAGCCATTGCAGCTGAACTAGGAATTGATGAAGTGGTTGCAGAAGTCATGCCGGAAGATAAAATACGTAAGATTGAAGAACTAAAAGAACAAGGCTATATTACCGGTATGGTAGGCGATGGCATCAATGATGCACCTGCATTAGCCTCAGCCCACGTGGGAATTGCTATAGGAAGTGGAACTGATGTTGCCATGGAATCAGCTGACATTGTTTTAATGCATGATGATATAATGGATGTACCAACGGCTATCGATTTATCGAGAAAAACCATTCGAAATATCAAACAAAACCTATTCTGGGCCTTTATATACAATGTGGTGGGAATTCCCCTTGCAATGGGCGTTTTATACTTGATTTTTAACAATCAAAATTTGCTCTTAAACCCAATGTTTGCAGCCTTTGCAATGAGTATGTCCTCAGTTAGTGTGTTGACCAATGCACTGCGCTTAAGAGGCTACAAAGCACCACAAGCACATGGACGAAAGAATCGACAAATCGCATAACAATTTAAAATAAAAGCAATTAAAATAATAAACAATGACTTATGGAGGTAAGATATGAAAGTAATTATTGAAGGAATGACCTGTTCAGGTTGTTCAGGTCGAGTAGAAAAAGCAATGAAAGCAGTTCCAGGAATTCAAGGGGTACAAGTAGATTTAGAAGGAAATTGTGCCAGCTTTGAAGGGGTAGAACCAGCTCTAGTAAAAGAAGCAATCGAAGATATTGGATATGATGTTGTTCGTATTGAAGAATAAAGAATCAACAGCTAAATAAAACAATCAAAAGTAAAATAATGAATAAAAAATCAGCCTCCCAGTTAGGGAGGCTGATTTTTTATAAGATCTTTAGTTTGTAGGGGAGGCAGGTTTAGGAAGATCAATTTTATAGCCTTTACCCCATACAGTTACAACAATAGTACGGTAACAGCCTAGCTTATTACGTAAGCTTTTAATATGGGTATCAATGGTTCTTGAGTCCCCTAGAAAATCATAGCCCCAAACTTTAACTAAGAGTTCTTCACGGGTAAAATATTTACCGGAGTGACTTAGTAAGAATATAAGCAAGTCATATTCTTTTGGAGTTAATTTTACACTCTCATCATGAATGGTGAGGTTGTGATGTAAATAGTCAATTTCAATGTCTTGGAATTTGAAGTATCGAGGATCGTCACTATCACCAAAATGGTGATAGTTTGTGGCGTCTACTAATTCAAGGATTTTATCAACATCATCCGTTGTTTCGAAAAACTCGATAAAAGGATAGTTTTCTGCCATGGTACAGTCTGATTTATCTCCATAAAAAAGAACTGGACGAACCGACATACGCTCAAATCGTTGAAGAAATCCTTGTTCTGATATAAACGGTGTTTCACAATTGATAAGAAACATCGAGATTGTTTCACGGTTACAAAGTTCAATGGCTTCAATGCCACTATCTGCTTCAAAAACTGTATAGGATTTTTGGAGAACCTTTTTTATTTTCTCTCTAAATTCTCCATTGCGTTCTGCAACTAGAATACTCAGCATTCGATCACCGCCTCCGTAGATGTTTTGTTTAGTTGGTCATGTGGTAATTTTATACTTAACTTTATCATTATATACCGAAGACATGAAATATAAATTAAATCTTTAAAACAGTTTCTTGTTGAGCCGATTTTGACGATATGAAGTAATCCTTCAAAAGTTAAACTACAAAATTTTGTGGTTTTTATTAAAATTCAGTGGATTCATGGACTATCCCAGCTGATTTGGGAGTGGATTTGCAATAGATTTTTTTGAATTATCCTATGTTATAATACAACGAAGATGTCTTGACTGATATTATGCAAAAAGCCTTGAGGGCATGGGAGGGAGAGATTTTATGAAAAAAAGTAGCAAAGTATTTCTTTTAATGGGCGCAGTAGCAGCTGGGGTGTTGGCTCACAAATATGTTGCCGATCATAAAGAAGAATTAGATCGTTTTATTAATGAGTACGGTGAAATGATGGAAGAAGAGTATCAAGAAGAAGACTTGGTTGAACCAGAAGCCTAGGTCTTTTAATTTAACCAACAACATAGAAAAGCTCCCAGGTTAGGGAGCTTTTTCTATGTTGTGAAGAGCAGGCCGTTAGGTGCTAAGCCACGTTAGGGAGTTGGCTCAAACTGGAATCGCTAAGATATCAATAACATGCTTTGGATCAGAAACGAGGTTCAAAACATCACCGGCTAAGAAAGGTTAAGATGGATTGACCAAATTAAATGCTAATAAGAATTTTTTAAATCTTAGTTTTAAGGTGTTTCATTTCAACCGATTGATTATCTTTAACTTGACTCACCTTTTAGAAATTTGTTTGGTTAGATTTGATTTTTTTAGTTTCATTTTTTAGTTACTAAAGCTGCTTTACTTGCTGCCTAAAATCTTTTAAGTCCTTAAAAATAGTTTGATCAAAAGCTGTCATTAATTCTTTCACTAAAGGGAGCTGAGCTGAGTTAAAACTTAAGCTACCCACTGAACGTATGGGCAGGATTTTTGGTGATGTCCCGCTGATAAACGCGCCTTGGAATTCAGACAACTGGTTAGCTTTAATTCTTAATTCCAATACCGTTAGGTGAATAGCTTGTGCAGTCTCAATGATTCGCTGCCGAGTGACACCAGGTAGAACGCTATCTAAAGGGGGAGTTAAAAGATTTCCATCTTGGATGAAAAATAAATTGGATCGAGATCCTTCAGTGATATCTCCAGAAGGATCTACCAGCAGCAATTCGTAGGCACCAGTTTCTGTGCGTTTTTGATTGGCAAGATCCGTTAATTCCTGGTTGGTGATTTTGGCGTTGGGATCATTTCTAAGATAATCCATCAGTTCAGTGTGGACTCCTGTCTCGTATAAGCTCGCTTCAGGATACGAAGAGGGGTTTTCAAATAGATAAAGATCTTTAGTGGTGGGATCTAAGATGACTTTTAAATTAAAGTTGTCCTTATCCAAGGACTCAATAAATTGAGCTGTCATCTTCAGAAAGGCTAGGTAGCTGATGTCAATATTTGCACCTGAATTTAAGAAACGATCATAGTGTTCTCTAAAAAACAGTGCTGCGCCATCAATTACTCGGATGACTTCATAGATAAGACCAGATCCTTGTGGAAGTGGGAGGGAATCTTTAGGGTAGAGGGTATTATTTTTCATGACTTGTTCCATTGGTCTATTCTCCTTATGTTTATTTCCAGCGCATTACAGGGAAGTGGGGATTGGCTTTATGGTTTATGAGCCAAGCTTTGCCCATTTTATCCATAAGAGGCTTATCACTGAGGGAATCTGAATACATTATAGAATTTTCCCAATCAATGACATCGCCATCTAGATATTCCATTAAACGATTTATTTTTTCATCCCCTTTATTATTTCGCCCAATCATCTTACCGGTGAAGATTCCATCCAGAACTTCAAATCGGGTTCCGATAGCTTTTTCAACGTAGGGTGATCGTTCAAATTCACGAATATAAAATTCAGGGGAGGCGGAATTTAAGATGACGCGCATGCCTTCGCGGTGATGCCGTTTTAAAACACGGATACCATCCTGGTAGAGTATCGGTCTAATCCCTCGAAGCATAAAAGTTCTACCCAGTTGATCTAACTGGTCTTCAGTGATTCCTCGAAGCATCTTTAAGTTTTGTTCTTTGGACTTTTTCTCATCGTGCAGGCCTAAAATAAAACCTAACCCTGCTGCCAAGCTATTGGGAAGGTGAGTGATGTTTTTAAAGTCCGTGGCAATTAGAAACTTTAAAAGTTCTACCTGTGTTTCACGGCGTGTTAGCGTATAGTCTACATCAAATACGGCCAAGCGATCCATAGTTTTTAAACTCCTTTATTGATAAATTAAAAAGGCTGGGCATTATGCCGCAGCCTTTTGAGTTTCATTTTGGGAAAGGCTAAAGAGCTAATCCTCTTTGTCTTCGTTATCCTCTTCGTCGTCTTCATTATCTTCGCCAAACTCATCCATGAATTCCTGATAAGCAACGGCAAGTTCAGCAAATTCATCCTCTGAGAGGAATTCTAAGTCGCCTTCTTCACCGACAGCACGAAGTGGTGTCACAGTTTCATCTGCATTCTCCACTAGGACATAGACTTGATCGTTGTATTCAAATTCGTCAACTACAGGATATTCATCCGTGGTGCCGTCTTCATTTTCGATAACGACAGTCACAGCGTGATCGTGGTCGTGGTCGTGGTCGTGATCGTGATCGTGGTCGTGATCGTGGTCGTGATCATGGTTGTGATCGTGATCCTGTATTACCTCTTCATTGACAACTTCTGTGTTTTTATTTTTCATATCTTCTGACATTTTTTCCTCCGCAGTTCTTGTTGTTTTAAGTATAACTCATTCGGGGCAGGGCTTAAAGTGAATTAAATAAGAACATCATATTTAACTTAAAGAGATGGCTATTGAATTTGATGTTGTTAGCTTCTAGCACGATCCATTACTACAGAAGTTAACACAGGGATAACTTGTTTTTTTCGGGATAATACGCCGGGTAAATCAATGGAGTTGTTTTCCAGAGTTTTATCAAAGGCTTTACCAATTAATTCTTTATCAGGACCTGTAACAATCAGTTCTGAAGATTCCTTGAATATATCTGTTATGAGCAATCCGAAGATGGTATAACCGGCTTCCGTTGCTCGCCGATCCATCAGCTCTAAGAGCTCCTCTTTCATTCCGCTTAAGGCAGAAGAATCCAAAGAGTAAACTTGAGAAATCCCGATCTTCTGATCATTTAATGTAAAGGTTTTAAAATCCTGCCCCAAGAGATCTTTAGGTGTTCGTCCATCCAAGGACGTTCCGGCTCGGAACATATCCATGGCGAAGGTTTCAGTGTCAAGATCTGCAATTTTGGTGAGGCGCTCTAATGTCATCCGATCAATCTGGGTTGATGTTGGCGACTTAAAGTATAATGTATCTGAGATAATTGCCGCGCACAAAAGACCTGCAGTTTTTCTAGTGGGACGGACGCCATTTTCAAAAAAGATATTGGCAATAATGGTGGAGGTTGAGCCCACCGGTTCATTCCTAAAGTAGATAGGAGATCCTGTGGCGACATCAGCCACTCGGTGATGATCAATAATCTCGAGAATTTCAGCATTTTCTAAACCATCAATGCTTTGACTCCGTTCATTGTGATCCACTAAAATCAAGTTTTTCTTTCGAGAAGAAATTAGGTGGTAGCGCGATAAGGTTCCTAAAACCCGGCGATCTGCTGAAACGATGGGATAGGAACGAAAGCGAGTATCTGCCATGATGGGGGAGACTTCTTCAATAAAATCATCTTGACTAAAATAAACGATGTCTTCTTTCGTCATGACATAACGGATGGGAACAGCTTGGGGTAGGAGTCGAGCTGCTGTAAAGGTATCGTAAGGGGTTTGCAAGACAGTAACACCATGGTTTTCTGCCATTTCTTGTATTCCATCTTTCATGCCATGGTTCCCAGTGATAATTAGATAGGAAATCCCAGCGCTGATAGCAGATTCTTGAAGCTCCTTAAGGTTTCCTGTGATGGCAACATCGCCATCTTCAATCATGCCTTGAGCATCTTTTGGGCGGAGACTAACCACTACCATTTTCCCGGTGATGGGCTTGGGGGTTTTGGGGACAAATAAAGGCACCGCTGATAAGGTCTCTAAGATATTTTCCGTGGGTGTGTTAGATTTAGATAGAACATTGGTGTCCCACACGTCCATATAACTTTGAGTAACGTTTGAAATGGAGACAATCCCGTTGAGAATTTCTTCTTCATCGACAACGATTAAACTATTTACTTGATTTTTCGTCATAAGATTCCAAGCCATTTTCAAAGAAATTTCAGGTTCCACAGGTTGTGTTGTATCGTAGGAAAGGTCACCTACCCGAAGTTTCATCGTTTCCATATAATCCGGCTCTTTTACGTCAAAGTAATTTAGGATGAATTCAGTTTCCCGATTGATGGCTCCCAAGCGTATGGGGATGGCGTGATATAAGCCTTGTTTATTCTTATATTCCGCATAAGCAATTGCAGAAATAATGGAGTCCGTATCAGGGTTTTTATGTCCTGTAATATACACTGTTTCTTTCAAAAGGGTTCTCCTTTCACTGGTTTGTAGGTGGTGTTTATATTTGTAATCTCGTTAGAAAAAAGCACCCTTAAAAGGTGCTTTTTCACCTAGCCACGCTGACGTTGAATGCTGCCTTTTATGCTCTTAATCACTTCATCAACGGATAAGTCGCCTTCAACGAGCTGTGTTCGATCAGTGATATTCACCACATTCATAATAGTAATGATTTCACTAGATTCCTTATTTTTCTTGCTTTTCTCACCTTTTAGGCCTTGAACCAGAACTTCATTACCTTGGCGAAGATCGATGAACTCAGGTTTTTTAAATCCAGCCTTCTTATATTTACAGCGAGCTACATTACGAGACCCAACTGGTTTAACAACCAGATTAACCTCGAGCACATGGCGCAGGAAGAACTTCTTTTTGCGTTCGATTTTTACGGATAAAAGCCGTCCATAAACTGGCGTAATACGATCGCCATGTTGCTCCATAAATGTTTCCATCTGATATTCTTCAAATTTATTTACAATTCCCATTTAATCTATTCCTTTCACGAGTAATCTATCTAAAAATTATAGCATAAAAGTATGAAGGAGGCTTTGTAATTTAAGTTATGTTTGATTATTTAGAGTGAAATCAAGGAATATTTGACTTTTAAGATACTGATAACCAAGGTCCATTTACTTTTTGTATACAGTTACCTGTTATAATAGAGGTATCAACACAAACACTACAAACGAGGTATAGATATGAAATATTCAACAAAACAATTAGCACAGATGATGGATCATACTTTGTTAAAAGCTGATGCTACGGATCAACAGCTTGAAACCCTCTGTGAGGAAGCCAAAGCGTTTGAAACTTGGTCGGTTTGTATCAATCCAGGCAATATTGATCGAGCAAAAGACTATCTAGAAGGTAGTGATGTTAAACTCTGCACCGTTGTGGGTTTTCCTCTAGGGCAGATGACCAGCGAAGCGAAAGCTTATGAAACGGCAGAAGCGGTTTTTAAAGGCGCCGATGAAATAGACATGGTGATTAATGTCGGCCGTGTTAAAGATGGTGACTTTGAATACGTTCGCGAAGACATTCAGGCAGTGGTAAATGCGGCTCAGGGAAAACTCACAAAAGTAATTCTTGAAACCTGTCTTCTTAATTCAGAGGAGATTAGAACAGTATGTAAGATTGCACAAGCTGCAGGAGCTGATTTTGTCAAGACCAGCACCGGCTTTTCAACCGGTGGTGCCACCATTGAAAACGTTCGTCTGATGCGTGAGACAGTGGGTCCGGATATGGGTGTTAAAGCCTCCGGAGGAATCCGCACGCTGAAGGATACTTTAGCAATGATCGAAGCGGGAGCCACCCGATTGGGCGTGTCAGCTAGCGTTAGCATACTAAAGGAAATGAAGCGAAATGATGAAAAAAAGGATTAGGGCAGAAGTATTAAAAGCTGTATTTAAACTACCAGAAGATATTCAAGATGATGATGTATTAGAGGTATCCATTAGAAAAGTTGATGAAGTTGCAGAGGCAGAAACCCAGGAGAGAAAACTTAGTTATAAAGATTTGGTTGACCTGTTCAATTCTCGAATCCGAGCCTGTTCCCCGGAAAGCTACTCTGTGGAAGAAATTTTTTCTTTAGACGAAGTGGATTGGAGAGACCTTAATGAAGCTATGGTCCATTTTGAAGAAGAAGGTTATGGTGTTAAAATAAAACAGCAAGGTGAACGGGTTCAGATGAAAATCTTGTGGAGATATGTTTAAGGTCGGCTTTTAATGAAAGACTGAATGAATCTTCTGACAGAGAATAATAAAAACAGTAATCAAACCAAACAGAAAATCTAGAATAAGAAACCCTAAAAGGGGAGAAGATGATGAAACGATGATGAATGAAAACAAGATGGATGGTTTACTTGGTAGTGAACCGTTCATAGAAAATTTAAATGACGACCTTCTTCTAGCCATGGAAGGACGCTGGTATCTTCAATTTTCCGGTTGTCCTCTTTGGCAGAAGAGCGGAATTCATACGGTGAGTTTTAATTTCCATATTCGCCATAAAGGTGAAGATTTGGTGTTAGAAGATCGTGTTGAGTATATCAAAAATGGTAAAATGCGGTTTCGTTTAGGGTTTGATTATCCCGTAGAAGGAATCCGCAATACCTTTAAATGGAAAGGAAAAGGCGCGAACCGTACATTCCGAAATCATTTTGAAGTAACGATAATTAATGAACGATTTATGGTTTTGTTTTTTGAGAAAACCTTAACCAGCCCAACTTCCATAGATATTGTGACTCGAGCAAAAACAATCACGAAGGAAATGGAAGATGAAATTTATTTAGCTGTTAGCAGGAATTCTACTTTGGTACAATATTTAACTGATGTAGAGAAAATTAACCATCTAGGAGCGAAGATTCGTGACTGATGTGGCAATTTTCTTGAGTTTCAGCCCAATAACAGGTAAAATAGAATTAACATCAAAATAATATAGAGAGGTGACAGAAATGAAAGTATCAATATACTTCAAGGACATGAAAAATTCTGATGCATTAGAAGAACTTATGGAGAAAAAACTGTCCAAATTGGACCGTTATTTCAAGTCGGAGGCTGAGGCCAAAGTCACCATGTCCACGATTAAAAGGACGAATTTTAAAGTGGAAGTATTGATACCATTCAATGGTTTGATTTTACGAGCTGAGGAAACCTCGGATGATATGCACAAATCCGTTGATAAAGTCGTTGATAAATTGGAACGACAACTCAGAAAGTATAAAACAAAGATTGAGAAGCGTCACACCCAAGGATCCGTACGACATCCAAGCTTTAATGAAGAGGCTTTTGAAGATGAAGCTGATTATGATTCAGATGAACCGAAGATAGTACGTACGAAGAGTTTTGAGCTGAAACCCATGACCGAAGAAGAAGCAATTCTTCAAATGGAAATGCTCGGCCATGACTTTTTTATCTTTGAAGACATTGATGGTATAACTAGTGTGATCTATCGACGCAAAGATGGTAATTATGGTTTGATTGAACGTGCAGGTATTTAAGTTCAATCACTGCAAGCGCAGCCCCCGGAAATATTCTGGGGGCTGTGATGCTTTTTGTTGGATAGTTTTTTTGCTTAATATTAAAACAAATAGATTTTACAATTTTTATATTCTTTTCATAGAGCCTTGGCATAATGAAATAAGCTCACTAATATTTATTAAGTAAAACATTTAGTGTAATGATATAACAATAGAGTATATTACGGCATCAAACTTAGAGCCAGAGTCAATTATCGAAGGGGATAAGGTTTCCATTGGACAGACAATGATGCTATAATGTAGAGTGTGAAAAAGTGTGTAGAAAGCAATCCACGGAGGATGAAATGGGACTATTAGACAAACTATTCGGAACTTACTCAGACCGCGAGGTTAAGCGGATTCAACCGCTAGTCAATCAGATAAACAACCTAGAGCCTGAATTTCAAAAGTTATCCGATGAAGAATTACAACATAAAACAATTGAATTTAAAGAACGCTTAGAAAAAGGTGAAACCTTAGATGATATTTTGGTGGAAGCATTTGCAACCGTAAGAGAAGCATCTGTCCGAGTGTTGGGCATGCGTCATTTTGATGTTCAGCTAATTGGTGGAATTGTTTTGCATCAAGGACGAATCGCTGAAATGAAAACTGGTGAAGGTAAGACTTTAGTGGCAACACTACCTTCTTATTTAAATGGTCTAACTGGAAACGGTGTTCACGTTGTAACGGTCAATGATTACTTGGCAAAGTTGCAAGGGGAATGGATGGGTGAACTTTATAACTTCTTGGGCTTATCTACTGGGATTATTCTTCATGGCTTGACGAATGAAGAGCGTCGCGAAGCCTATCTATGTGATATCACTTATGGAACCAACAATGAATTTGGTTTTGACTATTTAAGAGATAACATGGTGGTTTATGAAAAAGATATGGTTCAACGCAAGCTTAACTTCTCCATCGTGGATGAGGTGGACTCCATCTTGATTGATGAGGCTAGAACCCCCTTAATTATCTCTGGAGAAGGCGACAAGAGTACGGAAATGTACAAAGTTGCCGATTTATTTGTTAAGCGCTTAAAAAATGAAGTTGATTACACAGTGGATGAAAAAGCTCATTCTGCAATTTTAACAGAAGATGGAATCAACAAGGTGGAGAAATACTTTAATCTGGATAACTTTGGTGACACCAGTCATATGGAATTACAGCACCATATTAACCAGTCCTTAAAAGCTAATAGTCTTTTTAAAGCAGACAAGGATTATATGGTTAAAGACGGCGAGATTGTGATCGTTGACTCCTTTACAGGCCGGCTAATGGAAGGTCGACGTTATTCTGATGGGTTACATCAAGCGATTGAAGCTAAAGAAAACGTGGATGTTTTAAAAGAATCCAAGACATTGGCTACTATTACCTTCCAGAACTATTTCCGTATGTATAATAAATTATCAGGTATGACCGGTACGGCACTTACAGAAGAGAATGAATTCCGTTCTACTTATAACCTAGACGTTGTGGTTATCCCAACTAATATGCCATTAATTCGTAAAGACCAGCCAGATTTAGTTTATAAAACAGTAGAAGGAAAATACAGAGGCTTAGTGCAAGAAATTGCTGAAACCTATCAAACGGGGCAACCCATCTTGGTTGGTACCACATCGGTTGAAAAGTCAGAGCTCGTATCTGAACTTCTAAAACGAGTCCAAATTCCACATCAAGTCTTGAATGCTCGCTACCATGATAAGGAAGCTGAAATTGTTTCCCATGCCGGTGAAAAAGGTGCGGTCACCATCGCCACCAATATGGCCGGACGTGGTACAGATATTAAGCTGGGCGAAGGTGTTGTTGAATTAGGTGGACTTAAGATTTTAGGTACTGAACGGCATGAAGCTCGACGGATTGATAACCAGCTCCGTGGTCGAGCCGGTCGTCAAGGTGACCCAGGTGAGTCTCGCTTCTATATATCTCTTGAGGATGATCTCATGAGAATCTTTGGTGGCGAAACCTTGAAGAATCGGGTTTCTAAACTAGGACTTGGTGATGATGAAGCCATTGAGTCTAAGATGGTTTCAAGTGCCATCGAAAATGCACAAAAGAAAGTTGAAGGAAATAACTTCGATGCTCGTAAACAGTTGCTGGGATACGATGACGTTATGAACCAACAGCGTGAAATTATTTACCGTCAGCGTCGTGAAGTCATGCAGGGTAAAAATATCTCTGATGATATCAAGGCCATGATTGAGCGTTCAGTTGATGCCACAGTGGTACGCTTCCTTCAAGATGGACAAGACACTGAAGAGGATTACGCAAGTCTAGCTCGCTTTATGCAGGTTATGATTGCTCAACCAAAAGCGACGCCAGTAGCTGAACTGATGGCCAAGGAAACAGAAGCCATTAAAGCCCACTACTTGGAAGCAGCTATGGCGAAGTACCAAGAAAAGCAGGAAAAGTATCCGGATCAAATTCGTGAATTAGAGCGGGTTGTTTTACTTCGGGTAGTTGACAACAAATGGATGGATCACATTGATAATATGGATCGCCTCAAACGAGGAATTGGTCTGCGAGCTTATAAACAGCAGGATCCTGTTCAGGCATATCAGTTTGAAGGAACGGATATGTTTAATGAAATGATTGATACCATTGATGAGGAAACCACACGGTTTATCTTAAATGTCGAAATTAGAACACAAGAAGATATTGAACGGGAACAGGTTGCCAAAGAAACTGCAACCAATCAGGAGGATTCTTTGCCAAATGAACCGAAGGTTCGTAAAGAGAAGAAGGTCGGTCGAAATGATCCCTGTCCATGCGGATCAGGTAAAAAGTATAAAAATTGCCACGGTCGGAGTGGGCGAAACTAAATTTGCCTATCAATTCTCATAATCCGGGGTTTATCAGCAGATTAAGGGACTCTCAAGGGAGTTCCTTCGTCCGTTTAAGTTTAAATTTTAATCGCTGAGGATAATTTTGAGAAAATAGGTTCGCTCAAGACTTT
>JAAZGI010000384.1 GCA_012511315.1 Clostridium sp. | reverse complement strand
GTTAAAATATGAGTGGAGTGATGGAGAGCAAAGGCCACATCATGCTCAATGGAGATAATCGTCAGCCCTTCGCGGTTAAGTTTTAAAAGGAGATGCCGAATGACTTCTTTGGAATGGCTATCAATTCCTGTTAGGGGCTCATCCAAAATCAAGAGATCTGGACAACCTGCAATGGCCCGGGCGATCAAAACACGCTGTTGTTGACCACCGGATAATTCGCCGAATAGAGCGTCGATTTCTGTTTCCATTTCCACCATGGCAAGAAATTTTTCTGGCTTTTCTTTGCAGCGTCCCACCATGTGGATTTTCATCATCTCTCGTACGGTAATAGGGAAGCGCATATTGAATTTATCTTTATTTTGAGGCACATAACCAATCTTCTCTAATGTCCGGTTGATTTCACCTTTCACTGGCTTTAACAGACCCAACATTAATTTGATCAGTGTAGATTTGGCTGACCCGTTTCCACCTAGCACTGAGAGGAAGATTCCAGGCTTGATGGTTAAGTTCAGATTGTGGATCAAGAGAGGTGATCCAGGTTCGTAGTTGAAGTCAAGATTTCTGATTTCCATAGATTGCCTTCATTCCTTTTCTTTCGTAGTGTTTAGCGATAAAGTAAGCGATGTTAAATATATTAGAAATTATAGGCATCCTGACGTTAAATTGCAAATCATTTGCAATTGGAATTAGATTTTTTTATAGCTATTTATAGTTTTTTTTGAAATAATCTGTTTTTTTTAGTCAATTTTCAGAATGGACCATTAAAATTAGGAAAGAGATTGAGTTCGATTCTCTTTTTAGTGGAAAGAATTGAATATTGTGTTACAAATATCCGAAATATAAAGGGTTTATCTGTTTTAAACAGTCAGATTGAACTATTATAGAAGGGAAGGAACACTAAAGTGTTCTGCAAGGAGTAGAAAGACTTAAATGAATGCAATTAAAAGAAAAACCAAAGGATTGGAAATCACAGCAACTTTAATTGTTATTAATGTGCTTGTATTTCTATTTTCGGCTTGGTTATCAAAGTCAACCAGCATTAATTATATTGTGCTAATTGTTTTAGGCGGGAACTTTAAACCCTTGGTACTAGAAGGTGAGTATTACCGCTTTTTTACGGCAATGTTTCTCCATGGAAATCTCCAGCACTTAGCGTTTAATATGTATTCACTTTATGCGCTGGGAAGCAACTTGGAACGAATGATGTCGAAGTGGAAATATATATCCTTATACTTAGTGGCTGGCCTGGGTGGCTCATATCTTTCTCATTTAATGATGGGGGATATTGTCAGTGTCGGTGCTTCAGGGGCAATTTTTGGCCTACTAGGTGCTCTCATTGGTTATGTCATGCGTTACCGCGAAATGTTTCGGAGTGGAGCTTTGATGAATTTAGTCATAATTGCCGGTATAAACTTGGCGTGGGGTTTTCAACCCGGCTCGAATATCGATAACTTTGGCCATCTTGGCGGACTAATTAGTGGATTCTTATTATCATTTGTTATCAAACTAGGCAGGAGGAAGTAGAAATATGAGTGCAAAAGTAACATCAGTAACAACCACTTTATCAGAAACTGATTTAATGGAAAATATCCGAGAATTCGTAGAAGTGGAAGGTTTGACGGTGAATAATGTGGAGTTTAAAAATAACTCCATTGAAGTAACGGCAAACTTCCATAAAGTGATTGACATCCCGTTTTATGCAAGAGTTCATGTGGCGTCAGTTGCCAACAACGTAATTCGCATTAAAATTGAAAAGATACAAGTATTGAAGGTTGGAATTCCCAACGCTTTATTATCAGGTGGCTTGTCGATAGCCATGAAAAAGGCACCAGACATGGGAATTACCTATGAAGATGGCCATATTATAGTGGATGTGGATTCCGCGCTGCAAAAAGCCCCCCATGTACATGTAATGATAGACAACATTATTATGGAAAATGGATTATTAGCCGTAAAGGTTTCTGGAATTTCAGCAGATGTTAAAGCAATGCAAGAAGATAAAAAGCGAGAAGACATTGAACAGGTAGAAGCTGAAAAAAAAGCAGAACAGTTGGCAATTATTCATGAAAGAGAAATGGAAGCTTTTAATTTAAATCTAGCAGCGATTGAACCGATTGAAGATGAGTATTCAAAGTTACGTCGTGATCTTTCAAGACGAGTTCCCTTAGATTATCAAAAACATTATGAATATATCGCCGCCTTACCAGACCTACTAGCCTTAGGTGTAAGAGTCTTGCGGGATAAGCGAGTTTTAAAAAAGGATAAGTGGATTATTGCCTTGAGTCTTGGGTATTTCCTATCACCCATTGATCTTATCCCTGACAAAATCCCCGTGATTGGTGCCATGGACGATTTAGCTTTGTTTGTGTTCGGTGTGAACCATCTAACCAATCGGATTCCGTTACCGATTGTTGTCGAACATTGGTCTGGGGACTTAAAAACCCTTAAATTTGTAAAAGATAATGTGGATAAAATTATGGGAATCACTGGATCAATTAATATTGAGCGAATCTATAATCTAGTGGATGGGAAATTGGATGAAAAGTTTGGAGTCTATCAGGATGATGATTTGTACTTTAAAGACCCAATTGTTCCGATAACAGTTGAAGTTTAGGCTAATTTCAATCTGGTTTTCATGTATAATATAACAAACTGAATCAACTAGGCATCCCTAGCCAGGATGCCTTTTTCGTAGAAGAGGGAATATGGCAAAAAAATATTATGCAGTGGCCTTTGGAAAAGAAGGTTCAGGCGTTTACACAAATTGGAATCAAACAGAAGGAAACGTTAAAGGCGTATCCGGAGTTAAATATAAATCATTTCCCGGGTTGGAACAGGCCCGGGAGTTTCTGCTGGAACTAAATGTTTCGGAAACTGACATTCAACTGTTTTATAATGAATCACCCCCTGAGGTGAAAACGAAAATTAAAAAACAAGAGAATAAACATGAGAATAAAGAAGTGGATATAGAAGCCCAAAAGAAAAAGACTTTAAAGCAAATAACTAACGGCTTAGTTACCGACGAGGCTGGGTTAGAGTTTAATGCAGATGAACTTACAAAGGGTCAGGCCAAAATGAGTGAGACGGTATATGCCTATGTAGATGGCTCCTTTCGCCAAGGCTACGATGCCTATGGTTATGGTGTTGTGATTGTGGCCCGAGGTGAAGTGCTAAAAACTTTTTCAGGATATGGTCGCAGACCCGAGTATGTTACCATGCGGAATGTTGCAGGAGAGGTATTAGGTGCTGTGAAAGCGATGGAATATGCTCTTAGTGTAGGGGCCCACAAACTAGTCCTGCATTTTGACTACCAGGGGATTGAAAGTTGGGCCAAGGGCACCTGGAAGCGAAACAATGACCTAACTCGTGGTTATCATGAATTCACGAAAAACATTCAAAGCAAGCTGGAACTAGTATTTAAAAAAGTAAAAGGTCATTCCGGTGACCCCTTTAATGATTTGGCGGATGAACTAGCTAAACAAGGGGTGTTGGATTCACATAGGGACTCGGAATAAAACTTTAATTAAATCCTAAACGTAAAATCAACCATCCAATGGGTTAAATCTTTAAAAGTATAAAGAAGAGTACACTTATAAAGAAAAATAGACTATAAAGAAAACTAGACTATAAAGAAAAGTAAATTATAAGAATGGTCCGAATGATTGGTGGAGGAGGTTGTCATGGGTTTTAAAACAAATCAAACAGAGTTTTCATACTATACTTTGATTCGAGAAATTCATCAAGAAGCAGATCGGTGTTTTTTGGTTTTGGAGCGCTCAGAGTTCTTTGCCGAGGGGGGCGGTCAACCTTCTGACCAAGGAACCATTGCTGACCACTCAGTTCGGTCGGTCTATGAAGTAGGAAACCATACCTGGCATGAGATTGATAATTCAGCGGGCTTATTTGAAGGAATGCGGGTAAAGGTGGAAATTGATGCTTTCTTTAGATTAGAAATGTCTCGTCAACATACAGGGCAACATTTATTGTCAGCTCTTCTGGAAAAAGAATATGGGGTTCGGACCCTAAGTTTTCATATTGGGCCAGACACGGCAACCATCGATACCGATCAGCCGGTGGATGAGACTGTTTTGGAAAAAGTGGCTCATAAAATCAATCAAATTATTTTGCATGGCTTAGAGGTGTCTTCATTTATTGAACCGGCTGAACGAATTCGAAAACTGGGCTTAAACAGTGATGCAGAGTTTTCAGGAGATGTTCAGATTATTCGAATTGGTGATTTAGATGTGAGTGCCTGCTGTGGAACTCATGTAAATTCCACACAGGAGCTCCTGTTTTTTTTAGTACGAAAGCTTGAAAAACATAAAACTGGTTCAAGAGTTTACTTTCAATTTGGTCGCCGCGCCTTAGATTTTGCCTTGGATGCGGTACGAATTGTTCAAGATGCTAAGGAGCAATTAGAAATACACGAGACGGAAATTCCTTTTCGGTTGCGGCTGTTGGTGGAACAAACCCAAGAAGATGCACAAAAGATTAGCGAGCTTCGCACCAAGCTAGCCATGCAGATGCTAAAGTTGCCAGAGTACAACCAGCCTTTGGTTTATCAAGAGCTAGACGAAGAGGAAGACCTGATTCGAAGTTTAGCCCTAGAACTAGGCAGACAAAAACGCAACTCAGTTTTATTGGACTTAAGAGAACTGCGAATTTATGGTAATATCTTTAAGGACACAGTAAAAGCCGGTCAACTATTCCGTGAACAGAAGATACCAGGTGTTCGTGGTGGCGGCGGTGCCAACTCATTTCAAGGACTGGCTGACTCCGTCGATGAGCTGATTATCTTTGGACGCAGACTGGAGTCTGTTTTGGAGGAAATACTTTAATGATTTATCTTGATAATTGCTCAACGACTCCGGTACATCCACAGGTCGCAGAGCGCATAAAAGAAGTTCTAGACCTAGAGTTTGGGAATCCCTCATCCCTCCACTGGAAGGGACGCAAGGCTGAGGATCTAGTAGAGGAAGCCCGTGTCTCTGTTGCCCGGGTATTGGGGGTTACTCCTCGTGAAATTACTTTTAATTCCTGTGCCTCTGAAGGCAACAATCAGGTGTTGAAACATTTTGCAGGTCAGCATATTATTAGCACAGAAATTGAACATCCCAGCGTACGCAATACCTTACTGACCATGGAAAAGGCTGGAACAAAGGTGACCTGGTTAAAAGTGGATGAGAAGGGACGTTTTTCCATAGAAGACTTTCAAAAAGCTCTAACCAAGGATACGGCCCTAGTTAGTATCATGCATGTTAATAATGAAATTGGCATAATCAATGACATCGCTCAAGTGGGCTCTATTATTAAAGAATCGGGTTATAAGGCCCGCCTCCATACGGATTTAGTCCAAGGCTTCCTTAAACTGCCTTTAGACTTAAAGGCAATGAATGTGGATTTTGCGACAGCCTCAGCCCATAAAGCGCACGGCCCTAAGGGGATTGGAATGCTTTATATTAGAGCTGGTTTGATTCTTGACAGTTTAATTGAGGGTGGGGGTCAAGAGGGAGGCAAGCGTGCGGGAACCCATAATGTGCCTTACATAGCTGGTTTTGGCCTTGCCTGTGATTTGATGTTGCCAAGAATTGAAGAAAACTTGAAAGCCGTTTCAAAAATGAAACAATCACTCTTAGACTTTTTCAAAACCAACCAATTTAAAGACAGATTCCATCTGAATGGGGAGTTGGACGGCTTTTCACCTTATATATTAAATGTTTCCTTTCAAGGGATTCGAGCAGAGGTTTTATTAAGGCTATTAGAAGAGAAGGATATTTGTGTTTCCACGGGATCTGCATGCTCTTCCAAGAATATGAAAGACTCTCATGTCCTCACAGCCATCGGTCTTAACAAAAAAAGTATTAAAGGATCCATTCGGATCTGTTTTTCAGATACCAACACCATGGAACAAATTGAACAAGCAAAAGAGGGCTTTCAATCTGCTTTGGCTTTTGCAGGAAGGATAAAAGGATAAAAGAATGAATGAACGAATTTTAATTAAATTTGCCCCAGAGATTTTTCTCAAAGGGCTTAACCGTAAATTTTTTGAAGATCGGCTTCTTACAAATATTAAAGCCGTTTT
Organism: Clostridium sp.; assembly: GCA_012511315.1. Classification (GTDB taxonomy): domain Bacteria; phylum Bacillota; class Clostridia; order Clostridiales; family Clostridiaceae; genus JG1575. Next base: position 4,888 of record JAAZGI010000384.1, on the reverse strand, counting down.
AAAAGGCGAACAATACAAATTGACCCGTGATCAACAAAGGTGGTTTATTCTCACCGAAGATGGAGAACGAATTGCTAACAAGGTGGCTCGTGTATTTGGGGTCATGGAAGTGCACTTAGTGGAAGAGATGGAGCCAGACATTGAACTCATGGGAAAATCTTTAATAGAAGTATTAAATGCCCATCCGAAGGGAACCACCTTTAAAGTGGTCACCAGTCGTGCCAACAAAGATTTCCCCCTCAACTCCATGGAAGTTTCCCAGGAGCTGGGTGGTATTCTCTTGCAAAACACAGAAGGATATACCGTAGACGTTAGAAAGCCAGACGTTTCATTAAAAGTTGAAATTCGCGGTAAAGCTTACGTGTACAAAAAGAAAATCGATGGCGCCAAGGGAATGCCCTACGGCGTCAATGGATCCACGATGTTGATGCTCTCCGGTGGAATCGATTCGCCGGTGGCAGGTTATCTCATGGCCAAGCGAGGTGTTAAACTAACGGGGATCTATTACCACAGTCACCCCTATACCTCGGAGAGAGCCAAAGACAAGGTAAAAGAGCTAGCTTCCATTTTAAAGCAATCGACAGGTTCTTTTCGCTTAATCATTCCATCCTTCACTGAAATTCAGATGGCGATTATGGAGAAATGTCCAGAAGATGAGCTGACCATTATTATGCGCCGCTTTATGATGCGTTTAGCTTGTGCTGCGGCTAAAAAATACAAGATTCAATCGGTCACAACAGGAGAGTCGGTGGGTCAAGTAGCCAGTCAAACCATGGAAGCGCTTGTAGTGTCCGATGCTGTTTCAGATCGCCCAGTGTTTCGGCCTTTGGTCGCTATGGATAAAACAGACATCATTGATATTGCCCATAAAATAGAAACCTTTGAAACCTCTATTTTACCTTATGAAGATTGCTGTACCATCTTTGTCCCCAAGCACCCAAAGACCAAACCTAGATTAATTGATATTGAAGCTCATGAGGAAGCCTTGGATGTTGAAGGTTTAGTCGAACGGGCCCTAGAGTCCGCAGAGGTGATTGAGATATGATGAAAAATGAAGATCTTCTTAAAGATTCAGTGGAAACCGGTGAAGAGGGGTACACTGAAAATATAGAAAGAACTTGTGCTGGTCACTGTTGCAAAGGAGGCATCCAGCTTTTAAGAAAAGAAAGTGAGGACTCCAATTGAAAAAACCCAGTATTTATTCCGATCGTTACCGCAACGTAAAAAAGCGAGTTCGTTTGAAACGGAAAATAGTCTTGTTTTTAGCTGCTTTGGTTTTATTTTTGTTGTTCTTTATTCCCTATTTAGGCGATAAGGTGAAAGAATTCAAGGCCAATGGCAATCAATTTCCCGGCCAAGGTCAAACCACACCCCTTATTCGGCCAACGGAAACAGGCGGGACAAGTAAACCCGCAACGACAGCTACCGCTAGTTCGGCAGAAGAGTCCAACGTCTTAAAAACGACTCATCGTCTACCGAATGGTGGCGAGCTATCCATTGAATATGAAATAACAGATCAAGGCTTGGTCCGTTATTTAGGGGTTCAAGGGGACGAGGCAACCTTCACTTATCATGTTTCACCAAAGGAGGGTCAGCTCTTAATTAACACCTTGGCTGATCAAGGCTTGATCCTTTATGGACCTGAACTGAAACCAGAAGACCGTTCGATTAATACCTACTCCCATAGTGAAAAAGGAACTTTAAAGCGAGAAGATTATTTAAAAAAGTCAAACTTTTTGTGGATGGGTAATGCTCGCTTTATGTCTGAGGATGTGATTCTTTTTGAATCTCATATGTCACGTGCTCTTGATAAGACATATATTTGGTATTATAAAATTACCGATGGAACCTATAAATTAATCAGTGGTACTGGCTCTGAAACAACTAAGCTCATTCAATCCACAGATAAAGGCTATGAAGTTGAAATTGATGGCGAAGTACAGTTGATTACATCAGATTTGAAGGTAGCAGAATGAATATCGGATTGTCCACAGCAAACTTTTTCCCTGAATACAACACAGAAGATATGATTGATCTGTATGGCTCTCTTGGAGTAGACTCAGTGGAAATTTTCCTTAACACCTATTCAGAGATGGAAGATGATTTTATAGCTATGGTCAAGGAAAAATGTGACACCTATGGTATCAAGGTGAATTCAGTTCACGTGATGAGTGCCATGATGGAGCCGTGTTTGTTTGATTTACTCGACCGACGTAGACGTGATTTTATAAAAATCTATAAGCAAACGCTAAAATGCGTTCAGGGGTTGGGTAGCCAAATTTATACCTTCCATGGCGTACCCAAGAATATGGCTCAGCCTAGTCAATATGATCATGTGGCATATTGTTACGACGTTCTTTATGAACTAGCTGGTGAGGCAGGCATTCACCTTGCTCAAGAGAATGTAGCCTACCTAGCTTCTGGCAGTACTGATTTTATTCAAGAAATGAAAAGTCGGATGAAGCAGCGGATGGTTCACACCTTTGATATTAAACAGGCTGTTCGGGCCGGCGTGGATCCCTATCAATACCTCGAAGTCATCCAGGATGATTTAGTGAATGTTCACATTAACGATCACGACGGGAATCATACCTGCCTTTTGCCAGGTCAGGGCACTTTTGATTTCACTCGTTTTTTCTCCAAGTTGAAACAAATTGACTATGACGGAAATGGTATTTTGGAATTGTATCGGCATAACTTTAATGATGAGGCAGACCTTGTGAATGCTAGATTAGGCCTACTCAGGCAGATGGAGGAACATGGACTATAATTTGGCGAGTTGCCAGGATGAGACGAAAATATCTCCTGTGGACTCAGAAGTTTTAAAACAAAAGATCCTAGACACAGAACTGGACTTTCCAAAGTATATCTGTAGTTTTGAAACCACAGATTTTGGCGTAATGTATTGGGATGAAGAAAATAAGGTAAACCCCTATCTAAATCATGCCATTCTTTACCCAGATAAGGTGAGTGACTTGCCGGGTATCTTAGCAAGGATTACTCAGTTTTACCTTGAAAAAGAGATTCAACCTCGGATTCGTCAACCCTTTACAAAGGGATATTTTATTGATCATGCCGATGAATTCCGAAAAAGTGGATATGATATCCAATTATTTTCGCCTACTCGGTTTATGGTGTTGCAGGATGAGAATAAGATACGAAAGAGTGACAAGTTAGAAATTAAAGAACTCAATGAGTGGGACGAGCGAGTTGCAAATGACATCCTAATTCCTGATGGCAACGAGCAAACAGTGGAACAAATCCGACGAAATATAGTGAGTGATCGCTATCGGGTTTTGGTTGGGTTTTTAGAAAATGAAGCGGTCACTATGGCTACTATTTTTTATGGTGACCATGGAGTAGCCCGCTTAGACTCAGCAGAAACAACAGCTGAGCTCAGAGGGCAAGGGCATGCAAGAGAACTCATATCTACCATTGTGGATATGCATCGAGCTGAATCTCAGCTGCCCTTATACTTGTGGCCTAAAAATATAACGGCAGAAAAGATTTTTCGGGAAGCCGGTTTTAGAGATCTTTTCGATGAAGAATTAGCCATTGCGGCACATTATGCGGCCATCCAGTGATGGTAAATCAAAACCAAGAAATTCATGAGGTGAAATATGAAAGAAGTTAATATATTTTTAGTGATAGCCATTGGGCTAATGATTGCGTTTCAACTTTATCGGCGCTCAAAGCTCGTGGTGAGAGGGAAGGTTACTGTAATCGAAAAGAGCTCTTTAGGGATCAGTTTAGTTATGGTTATCGTCGTAACTTTAGTAGGCTCCACTGAGTCCATTCACTATGTAATCGGAGGACTATTGGGATTATTGCTCATTAGCTCAATGCTTAAAATAGGGGTATCAAACGAAGGGATTCATTCTATGAGCCGAGTGTTCATGGTGCTGCCGTGGAAAAAAGTGCATTTTATTAAACTGGTTAAACGCAACAATAACAAAGATTTTGAGCTCCATAGCGTTGGCAGAACTTGGACCAATGTGATGACTCTCGATATGAAGGATTTCGAAAAAACTATGGGCATTATCCATCAGAAGTTAAAACCAGACAAGTATGAAGTAGCTCAAGAAAAACTGGTAGATGGGCTACGTGAAAAAACGAAAAAGTTGAAATAGTAAATGATGAATGAAACCTTGACGATGAAAGAAAGAATGTTATTGGGTCTTCCCTACAAAGCCAATGACGAGCATTTAACCCGTGAATATATTCAATGTGCTAAGCGGTTAAAAAGTTATAATAACTTGGGTTCTTGGCAAAAGAAAGAGCTGGCAACAGCCCTTCAGGACATTTTAGGAGCGATCGGCAGTAATGGAACCATTAACCCTCCCTTTCACTGTGACTATGGAGGAAACATTACCATTGGTGAAAATTTTTTCGCAAATTACGGGCTGACTATTTTAGATGTGGCACCGGTCAAGATTGGCCATCATGTCATGATGGGCCCTCATGTTGGATTATATACGGCAGGACATCCAATGCACCCTGATCCAAGAAATGCAGGTCACGAGTGGGGCCTACCAATTGTCATAGGTGATAATGTTTGGATTGGCGGTCACGTGGTAGTTAACCCAGGTATTAGCATCGGCAGTAATACAGTGGTGGGAGCAGGCTCTGTGGTTACAAAAAACATGCCAGAATGGGTGTTTTGTGCTGGCAATCCTTGCCGAGTCATACGGGAAATCATGGAAGATGATTTAAAGTATTATCGTAAAAATCTAGAATGGCCGACTGATTTTATAGATTAAAAGCAGATGGAACTTTAAAATAGAATGTTTTAATCGAAAAAAAGTTAAAAATATTAAAGATTAAAACAAATGAAAGATAAACTAGATAAGAAAGCGCCACCCTACACTTCATTAAGTGAGTGTAGGGT
>JAAZGI010000008.1 GCA_012511315.1 Clostridium sp. | reverse complement strand
TTTTTAGCTAGTACATCATTCATAACATTTATAGACTAGCACGTTGGATCACTAAAAAACCCACTTTTTCTGCTCCAGCAGAGGTCAATTCTCTCCCCACTGCTTGAACTGTGGTTCCCGTTGTCATAATATCATCAAAAATTAATAAGCGTTTTCCCTGGCATTTCTCCGTAAATCCTGCTTTGATTTTAAACGACTCTTCCGCTGTCTGTTGACGTTGCCGAAAACTCATGGCCTTGTGCTCACTCCTACCACCGTTTTCAATACACTCAAGAAGCTTAATATTGGTTTTATCAGAAAGGTGCCTTGCCAAGCGATGCGCAGGATCAAAGCCTCGACTCTTCACCTTTTCCCTTACCGAAGCTACGGGTATTATATAATCCCAAGATTCAGCTAATATTGTCTGACTAGCATCTTGCCGGAGCCAAGTATCCATTATTTGGCAAAGTCCTCGTTCTGCCTCCCAAGAGAGTTTTTGTTTATAGCCATAAATCAAGCTTTTAGCTGCCCCTTGGTAATGATACATGGCGTGACCAGACCATTCCTCCAAGGAAAAATCACCCCAAAAACGTAATTCATTTTGGCAGGCCATACATAAACCTGGCCCTTCACAGCCACACACGGGGCAAGCTAAGCGTTCAAAAAATAGGTCCAATAAATAAGCTTTCATGCTAGCTCCATATTGTTGTCTCATCTTTTGCTTTATAAAAATAATTGGTCGTTTTCCCATATGACTCGATTATAATTTTGAGTGAGCTTTTTTGTCCGATCCATATCATAGGTTAAAGCAGAAGAAACAAGGAGAACTTCACCATTTAAATCGTCAAACAAGCCATTGCGAAGACAAAGAAAAATGAATTGACGGTATTCATAAGCTTTAGCGCTGCTATCAGCAACAATAAATTCAAAATTAACGGGTATTTCTCGAAAATCGTTTATTTGCTTGGTAAATAACAAAATTCCGTTTTTATTCTCTAAGACTCGGTCGCGGACTTCTTCGATACTTAAGCCACTCACATCGTGCATATGTTTTGTTAAGGCTGGATCAATCCGTTCAAGATAACTTTTCATCCCTTCGGCTGTTTCATCATCTGGCACAAAAACCACAATTGATCTTTGATCTCGAATAAAAAAGTTAATGTACTCGTAAACAGAACTGGGGACAGATGTTTTAATATCCCCTTTTACTCCAATAAACCGAGGCTCTGTAACAAAACTTCGATTTTCTTTTAGTGGCAGTTCCAAGTTAATCACATTACGAAATACAGCTTCTAAAGAATAAGCAATTATCTTTTTGGTCCGATAATAAATATGATTTAACAGTTCATGCATTTCATTTTTACAGTGGGTAGGAAACGAATTCACATCATCATAAATCACCAGATCGTATTGGCCTTGACTTGAGAAAGCTCTGTCGTAGTCTAGAATAATAATTGGTGCTTCAGACTCTTCATTATGACTAAACTCAATATCCCGGGCCTCTAGGAATCGTTCAATGGATTCTTCCGGTCCAGCTGGACCAGTAATATATAATAACCTTACCTTTCCTAAAACATGTTCCAATAAACCTGCTAGAGGGTCCACTCCTCGGTAGGGCACCGTAACCACATTAATCGCTTTCACATTGGAATGATGAAACCAGTTGAATAATTCAGACGTTAAATGTTCCAAATCAACGATCATAGCTTTTCTTTCTCCTTATTCCAAAAGGGCTACAGACTTTTTAATCCGGAAACCCAGTGATGTGTACCGCTCGGTGGAACGGTCATTATTTATCATGAATTGTAAGGCTCGTTGGTCACCAACTAAGACTACCATTTGACGAGCTCGAGTCACTGCAGTGTAAATTAAATTTCGATTCAACAACATGGGCGGTCCCATGAAAAGCGGAATTAAAATAACAGGGAATTCAGAACCCTGACTTTTATGTATGGTAATGGCATAGGCTAACTCTAAATCATCCAGTTCAGCCGGTGTATAGTCAACAAACCGCTCATTATCATAAAACACCGTAACAATTTGGTCCTCATCATCTATTTTCACAATAAAGCCTACGTCACCATTAAAGACGCCGGTTTCTTCCTGGAGGGTTCCAGGCAAGAAGTCTTGAGTAAATCTTGATTTTAGTTGATAGTTATTCCGGTTTTGCATCACCTTGTCACCGGTTCGAAAGGAAGTAAAGCTATGCTTTTCCTCGGATGGGTTTAAAATGTCTTTCAGGACTTCATTCAGCCGATTGATTCCTAAATCCCCCTTGCGCATGGGTGACAAAATTTGAAAGTCCCGGACCTTATCCCATGTCCCGTTAAAGCGGGGTAAACGAGTATTAACTAGCTCCACTAGAGTATCCGCTGTACCTGCTTGGTCGCCGCCGCTCATAAAAAAGAAGTCTCCCCCCTTGGTATTTAACTTTGGTTGCTTGCCTTCATTGATTAAGTGAGCATTCACGGTGATCATAGATTCCTCACCTTGGCGATAAATCACTTCCAAAGAAACAACCTTAACGCCACCGGAGGCAATTAAATCTCCTAGGACTCGTCCTGGTCCCACGCTGGGTAGCTGATCGGCATCCCCCACTAAGATTAATCGAGTTCCTGGCTTTAAGGCTGCCAGCAGCTTATTCATTAAAATAACATCAACCATGGAGGCTTCATCAATGATGACGCAATCACAATCTAGTTCGCCACCTTCTCCAATTTCATCGCCATCATCGGTTATACCAAGATCTAAGAGTCTATGAATGGTTTTTGATTCTTCCCCTGTGGTTTCCGTCATTCGTTTCGCTGCTCGACCCGTTGGGGCGGCCATTAAAACCTTGAGTCTAGCTTCTTTTAGCATGGCTAAAATGCACTTAATAATAGTAGTTTTACCGGTACCTGGTCCCCCAGTTATAATTTCTATTCCATTTTCTAAAACACCACGTACAGCTTCTTTTTGTAGGTCATGGAGTTTAATGTTTTGATTGGTTTCATAATCCTCAATAAATTCATCCGCCTGTAGGGGCAGTTTGGGATAGGGGTAATCCATCATGGCTAAGAGTTTACCTGCAATATTAACTTCGCCATGCCAATAAACTGGTGTGAAGGCACATTGGACACCTTCGATATCCTCCACCATCATCTCCCCATTTAAAACGAGAGTCTGCAAATTATCTAATATCAAGTCTTGGCCCACACCCAAGGTTTCCGCACCATCGCGTAATAATTTCTCCACCGGCATGCAGGTATTGCCAAGGCCTGCAAAGGAGTTCACCATAAAGTCGATACCACTTTGGATGCGAAAAGGCGAATCTTTTTCAATCCCTAAATTTCCCGCTATGCGGTCAGCCGTCCGAAAACCAATGGAAGCAACTTCCTTACTCAAGATATAGGGGTTCTCCCGTACTACTTCAATGGAGTTTTGACCAAATCGATAATATATTTTCATGCACTGCTTGGGAGTTACGCCATAGCTTTGCAAAAAGACCATGATATTACGAACTTCTCGACTTTTTTCATAACTTTTCCGGATTAGTTCCAATTTCTTTTGGCCAATGCCTTCAACCTGAAGCAATTGTTCCAAGTCTTCATCCATGACATCAAACACTTTTAAGCCAAAGGTATCAACTAGTCGTTTGGCCGTCACCGGCCCCACCCCACTAATGATGCCTGATGCTAAATATTTCTCCAAGCCTTCCCGAGATTCTGGAACCATCTCCTCTGAGCGATCCACTTTTAGCTGGTTACCAAAAGTAGGGTGCTTGATCATTTGCCCTTGCATCACTAATAATTGACCTTCAAAAATCCAGGGAATAGTCCCCGTGAATGTCAATATACCTTCATCATGTTGAAGCCGACCTATAACATAACCTGACTCCTCATTTTGAAAGATGATGTCCTTAACTGTTCCTTTAAACTCCATGAGCCTTTGACCTGCCTTCCCAGTTGAACTTTAGTTCTCTGAATTCATTCCTGTTACCATTATACTCCATCCATCACTCCCCTTCATCTTTCGACTCATTCAATTAAATTATGTGGCTAAAGACGGCTTTCAAACAGGCCCCACACAGGAATCCTATCTGATTTAAAGTTTTCTCTGCAATCTGACATGTCCTTAGAGTTCTAATTCCTCATTTTCTATTGTTCATGTCCTTGAATAGGAGAAGCTAGGTCTATTTAAAATCTTGGCTAGACTTTTAGCGAGCTTTAAGAACTCTTTTGCCTGATGTATCTTATTTTATGAGAAGGCTTCTTACTCCTTAATAAGTTCAAAAGCTATTGCTTAGGTTAATTTGCTCAATAAGTCTTTAGCCTGTGAAAAAAGAGTTCTCTAGATGACAGCGAACTCCCTTTTCTAAAACTTTTATTAAATTGCCAAAATTTTTCCTAAAGGATCTCCTTAAAACGAATTTATTTTATGTGGCCATCCCTTATTCGCTAATCATCCTTCTAAAATTCCAATAAAAATACATGGATTCCACGGTAACTAGTACTGCAATAATTAATACCAGATGCTCTATCGCTAAGGACTTAACATCGATGAAGCTAATAGAAGCTACTAGAGCAATCCAGAATATATTACTCAACAATCGATAGCTCTTGAGGGCGACTTGCGAAGTAATGAGACGTTCTCTTTCGTCTTCCTGTGTGAGCATAGTATCTTCTTTTAAAAAGGCTTTCATACTTTTGAAACTTTTTCCTTTGCCCGCATTCCAAAGCATTAAACTAGTAATAATAATTCCTGAAATTGCAGGAACCAACATTTTAATTAAATGACTCCTTTCTAAAACATTTGCCTGGTGGGCTGCATAGAAGGTGCTCCGTTCCAAATATAGAAAATAAAGAGTCCATGCCAGTGCAATGGTTAAAACAGTTCCTAATGTAGTCTTTCTCATTTTGCTTCCTCCTCGCGATAAAATATTTCTTCAATGGGTACTTGAAATAAATCAGATAGTCGAAATGCCAATTCCAAAGACGGTGTATAACTTCCCTTTTCCAGTGCAATAATGGTTTGTCGTGTCACATTACAAGCTTTAGCCAATTTCTCTTGCGTGAATCCTAATTTTGCCCGTTGCATTTTAACATAATTATTGATAATCATAGCCAACCTCCTTCTTATTTATAATAGTATATCCAACCATACATTTTGTCAAGTAGACTGAACATTATGTATGGTGCGCAATACTTAAATAGTTAGATCTTTGATATCATCACTATATATTGGCTCTATACTACAGAGCTAATATTCAAAAATAAGCTGTCCTTCTTGGTTAAGTTTAAAAACCAAACCAAGAAGGACAGCTTAGGAAAACCTCTTTCATTAGAATTTTAGAACTGCTATTTAAATACCCAAGTGGTATTACTGTTTGCTTTCCAAATAATTTTACTGTTTTTTATCCTTTTGAACATTTTTCTTAGACATTCATCTAAAGCTCATTATTTATCATTTTTTACTGCATTTTTTTACTCCATCAATTTTACTGGAGGTCTTTGACTGCTTTCATGTGCCTTACATCTCGTGGCCCTTTGTGCAGAATGAGTAAACTAACTTCCGGTTGATTATCCACCCGTGGTATAGCCTTAATCTGGCCAAGCCCCGAAGAAACGTTTAGATAACTGTTCTTGATATAAAAAAGCCCTTTATCGAGTTCTGGAAAAAATTTTCGTTCTGGTGATAACAGTCCACCTTTTCCCCATATTCGAATAATCCCACCATGGGTGTGACCTGATAGCATTAAATCGTAGCCAT
>JAAZGI010000383.1 GCA_012511315.1 Clostridium sp. | reverse complement strand
TTGAGCTATTCATTGTTTTTCCCAACATCATCACCTCCTCTAAGATTAACTTTTGGGGCATCGCTATGGTTAAGCCAGCAAGCCGCCTCATGGTCTTCTCCCACAGAGAAAAGCGGTGGACGCGTTGTAACACATATTTTCATGGCGAAGCCACAACGAGCAGCAAAAGGGCATCCAGTTGGCGGTTTAATTAAATCAGGTGGTGTTCCATCAATTGGAATGAGCTTTTCTTTGGCTCCTGCTTTTGGGTTGGGAACGGAGTTTAAAAGTCCCACGGTATAAGGATGCTTGGGCCGATAGAAAATATCGTCAACAGATCCTTTTTCAACTAAGGTTCCGCCATACATGACATTGATCCGGCTGCAAACATCTGCAACTACTCCCAAATCATGGGTAATTAAAATAATTGAAGTCCCTGTGTCTTCCTTCAGTTTTTTCATTAATTCAAGAATTTGTGCTTGAATGGTTACGTCTAAAGCAGTGGTCGGTTCATCAGCAATAATTAATTTTGGTTCGCAAATTAATGCCATGGCAACCATGACTCGTTGACGCATTCCACCGGAAAACTCATGAGGGTACTGTTTAAGTCGTTTTTCCGGACTCGGAATCCCCACTTTTTTCATCATTTCAATGGCAACTACATTGGCCTGTGATCGACTCATGCCTCGATGCTCCATTAACGGTTCAGTCAATTGAGTGCCAATGGTATAAACTGGGTTTAAACTCGTCATAGGATCTTGGAAGATCATACCAATTTCATTGCCTCGAATTTTACGGATTTGATCATCGGTCATGGTGGTAAGCTCTTTGCCATCAAACTTTATACTGCCTTCGGTAATTTTCCCGTTGGCATCCAATAAGCGCAAAACACTCATCATGGCAACAGATTTTCCAGAGCCAGACTCACCAACAATTCCAATGGCTTCTCCTCGCTCCAAATCAATGTCTATACCACGAATTGCTTGAACAATACCAGCATGAATATAAAAGCTGGTGTGGAGGTTTCTAATTTCTAGTAAGTTTCCCATGGTGCCTCCTCCTATCGTGACATCTTCGGATCTAGAGCATCACGTAGCCCATCACCGAGAAGATTGAACGCAAAAATTATTAATGATATTGCTAAAGCTGGAATGATTAATTGATACGGTTGCTGTTGATAAATTTGCATCGCTTCAGCCACCAAAGTTCCTAGAGATGCTTCTGGAGGCGAAATCCCAATTCCTATATAGGAAAGAAAGGATTCCGTGAAAATAGCTGAGGGAATTAAAAGTGTCGCTGTAACAATAATCGAAGACATGGCATTGGGTAAAAGATGCTTAAAAAGAATTCGTCGGTTTTTTGCGCCCAATGTTTTTGCCGCTAAAACAAATTCCGACTCTTTTAGTTGCATGGTCTCACCGCGGACAATTCGAGCCATCGACAACCACGATGCAACACCTAGAGCGATAACAATAGGGAGTATTCCCGCCTTATTGTCGCCCATGGCAACCATAATCAAAATGACGTATATTTGCATCGGTACTGAATAGAGGATATCTACAAATCGCATCATCAGTGCATCCACACGACCACCTGCAAATCCTGCAATGGAACCATAAAGGACACCAATGACCAGATTAAGAATGGTCGCTGCAAAGGCAATGATCAATGAAATTCGCATCCCGTACATCACTCGGACAAAGATATCCCGACCATAAAAGTCTGTTCCGAATAAATGATCAAAATTAGGTTTTAGATTGATTCTAGAAAAGTCAATGGTAGCCAGGTCATATTTCCAAACCGCTGGAACCAGAAACGATGCAAAGGTAGCAATGATAATAAATAACATACTAATTAGGGCCAGTTTATTCGATTTAAATCGTCTCCAAGAGTCCTGCCAGTAGGTAGTGGCTGGTCGAAGAATTTCTTCGGCATCTAAGCCAGCTGACTTTTCAAGTACTTCAAAGGAATCTTGCTCTAACTCTAAGTTGGCCACATCCAAATTTTTATGTAAGTTTTCCATTTTTATGCCTCCGATCCGTCAATCTTAATCCTTGGATCTATGACCACATAAAGGATGTCCGTAAAGAAGTTCAACAAAATCAGGAAGGTCGCATAGAAGATAATGACTCCTTGGAGCATAGTGTAGTCACGTTGCTGTATAGCCGACACGAACTCTCGACCAAGTCCAGGAATGGAGAATATTCCCTCAATTGCAAAAGAGCCTGTTAAAATCCCTGCAACTAATGGTCCAACATAAGTTACCACAGGAATTAATGTGTTACGCAAAGCATGTTTCATAATAACTTTACGATCTTTAATTCCTTTAGCCCGGGCTGTACGAATATAGTCAGACTTTAAAACATCCAACAACCTCGACCGGGTTAGTCGAGCAATGAAGGCTATGGGATATCCAGCTAAAGACAAGGCCGGCAAAATGTAATGTTTCCAACTCGTTAGTCCCGTGACGGGCAAAAGGTCTAATTTTAACCCTACGAAAAGAAGTAATAAGGAGGCCAAAACAAATCCAGGAACCGAAATTCCGACGGTGGCAATAATCATAACCAAACGGTCAATTAATTTGCCTTGATTAAAAGCAGCCAAAACTCCAAGAACCATACCAAAAACTAAAGCTGTAACAACTGCTACGGCCCCCAGCTTAGCTGATGCTGGAAATAAATATACAATATAGTCCGAAACCATTCGACCAGGCTTACGAAGCATTGGTCCAAGATCACCTTTCAGTAATCCCTTCATATACATTAGATATTGCTCCCATACCGGTTTGTCCATACCAAATTGTGCTTTCATGTTCTCAAGAACCTGCGGTGGTACATTCCGTTCACTAGTAAACGGACTTCCTGGCATTAACCGCATTAAAAAAAATACCAAGGTGATGATGAGCCATATTGTAATGATGCTCATGATCAGTCGTTTGATGATATACTTGGACATTACATCTCCCCCAATCCAATAGCTGTGCTTTAATAGTAGTTATTAGCATAATTATTGCACTAGGACTTGATATTGTCAAAATTTTATTAACAGATTCTCACTTTATACACACTTAACTCGTTGAAGGGTTAATGATATAAATATAATCACAGTAATTCCGTTACAAATGCCCCCTTTTAATTTCACTTTCATTAAAAAACATAATGTTTCCTCCTCAAAAAATTCACTTTTAATAAGTATCAACTGTTAAGGATGATGCAATTGATTGAAAAAAATTTGCTTTAGATCTCGAAAAATTTTAGATACGAATATTTTTAGCTGCTTTCACCCTAAATTCTAATTTTTTCCATGAATAATCCCTCGAGAAATATGAAGTTTTCATTTTAAAACCGAAAAACTCATTTTAACTTTCTTTTCACCTGTAAAAGAAGTGTACGACATCATAAAATAACATCCTTAAGCTAATTAAAAAGGAGCAAAGCTAATGCAAGAGTTCATTAACTCTGATTTTCACATAAGTTGTTTTTGAGAATGTATTAGAGTTCAATTCTTTCTATTTTAAAATTAACAATGGGCATAATAGAAAAAGCACTTCAGACTGCTCTCTGCAGTCCGAAGTGCTTTTTCTATTTAATAGTTCTACTAATAATTATTTTGTGTATTCCATGCCTTTGCTAATGGCCAATTCATTGGCGGAATAGAAGCGTTCCTTACCATGCTCTTTTAAAGCTTTTAATAAAGCTTCTGTGGGAACAATCCCTGTCTGCTTGACCAAGGCACCTAGTAAAACCATGTTCGCAATGGTCTTGGAGCCGATTTCTTCAGCAATAGACTGAGCTGGAATCTTGATTACGGTAATGTCTGTGCGTTTGGATTCTCCTGAAATCAAATCGGAATCCATGACGAGCAAGCCACCTGGTTTAATGGTGGATTCAAACTTATCAAAGGAAGGCTTGTTCATAACGATCACAGAGTCTGGAGCCGTTACAACTGGGGATCCAATTTCACCGTCTGACAGAATAACCGAACAGTTGGCGGTACCTCCCCGCATTTCTGGTCCATAAGAAGGACACCAAGTAACCTTCATATTTTCGTCCATACCGGCGTAGGCTAGAAATTTACCCATGGATAAGATTCCCTGTCCGCCGAAACCTGCAAAAATAATTTCCTGCTGTTTCATTTATTTTGCCTCCTTCGCCTGAGCATCTTTGTCCTTTTTAACTCCTAAGGTATAGAATGGCATCATATTATTTCTTAGCCAATCCATAGACTCTTGAGGATTTAAACCCCAGTTGGTAGGACAAATCGAAAGAACCTCAACCATATTGTAGCCTTTTCCTGCAATCGCATTTTGGAAGGCTTTTTTTATGGCTCGTTTGGTTTTGGCTAAATTAGCAACAGAATCGGCTGATACCCGTTCAACATAGTAGGCACCTTCTAATTGCGCAATCATTTCAGAGAATTGAATGGGGAAACCTTGGGTTGCTGTATCACGTCCGTAGGGTGATGTTTCTGTCACCTGACCTGGTAGGGTGGTTGGAGCCATCTGACCTCCGGTCATGCCGTAAATACAGTTATTTACAAATATGGTTACAATTTGTTCCCCACGAGCGGCTGCGTGGACTGCTTCGGCTGTTCCAATCGCCGCAATATCACCGTCTCCTTGATAGGTAAAGACAACCTTATCAGGATTTGAGCGTTTGATTCCTGTTGCAACGGCTGGTGCTCTTCCGTGAGCCGCTTCAAACATATCACAAGCAAAGTAATCGTAAGCTAATACTGAGCAACCAACTGGTGCAACACCAATGGTTTTTTCTAATATATTTAATTCTTCCAACACTTCTCCCACTAGACGATGGATGGTACCGTGGGTACATCCTGGACAGTAATGGGTTGGAACATCAAGCATGGCTTTGGTTGGCTGGAAGAGAACTTTCATTTCTTTTGTATCTGTTTTCTGCATTTTACTTTCCTCCTGCCATTTCTTTAATTTTACCAAGAATTTCTTCTGGTGTAGGGATCATTCCACCGGTCCGTCCATAGAATTCCACTGGTTGTCTACCCAAAACTGCCATTCTTACATCATCCACCATCTGTCCCATGGACATTTCAACGGTGAGGAAACCATGCTTGGTGGAATCAATGGTCTTTTCAAAGGCTTCCACAGGGAATGGCCATAAAGAAATCGGGCGAACCAATCCAACTTTAAGCCCTTCAGCTTCAGCCAATTTGATTGCATTTTTACAAATACGAGCCGTTGTACCATAAGCTACCAAAATAAGATCTGCATCTTCACAGTTAAAAAGCTCATAGCGAACTTCTTTTTCTTTGATCACATCATATTTTCTAAAAAGCTTCAGGTTATGTTGTTCCAGCTTATCTGCTTGTAGGAACAAGGAGTTAATCACATTGTGCTCCGTGCGGTCGCCTAAACCGTCCGCCGCCCAATCCTTCGCCGGCAATTCACGTTGTTCGCGATCATGGAATTCTACAGGTTCCATCATCTGACCAAGCATTCCGTCACCCATCACCATAACCGGTGTACGGTACTCATCGGCCATATCAAAGGCATCGCCAATGCAATCCACCATTTCCTGAATCGATGATGGTGCCAAAACCGGAACAAAGAAGTCACCGTGACCTAGGGCTTTGGTTGCTTGGTAATAGTCAGACTGTGCCGGCTGAATACCACCTAGACCTGGGCCGCCACGAACAATGTTTACAATAACACATGGAATTTCTGCGCCTGCGCAGTATGAAATTCCTTCCGCTTTTAAACTAATTCCTGGTGAAGATGAAGACGTCATAACCCGCACGCCCGTTCCACCAGCTCCATAGACCATATTAATCGCAGCAACTTCAGATTCTGCTTGCAAGAAAACTCGACCCATTTTAGGCATTTTCTTTGCCATATAAGCAGCTACTTCAGTTTGCGGAGTAATCGGATATCCGAAAAAACATTGGCAACCGGCACGTAAGGCCGCTTCACCAATGGCTTCATTCCCCTTGATTAGTACTTTTTCTCCCATTTAGCTATTCCCCCTTTACTTATAAACACTGATAACAAGATCTGGACACATACGTCCACAAGATGTACAACCAATACACTGATCCATCAATTCTTCCTTAATGGTCGCTGGCTTATACCCCTTATCATTTAAACGATCAGCAAATGAAATAATTTTAACTGGACAAACACTCACGCAATGGCCGCAACCTTTGCAACGTTCTTCTCTAAATTCAACTCTTGGCATTATACTATTCCCCCCTAATTTAATCGGTCCATGGTGGTCTCATGTTAATATCGATGGGGAAAACTTCCCCTTTAACAACTTGTTTTGCTTCCTCTGCCAAATCACGACGCACGGCTGTGAAAGCGTGTGGTAATCCTGTCATTTCTGACAGTTGTTTGATAACTTCTTCCCCTTGAAGAATTACCTCTAGTGAAGTGTCATAGCTCATATTACTATTGTTGATCAGTTGAGTGACCTTTAAACGTGATGCATTTTCAATGGAATCAAGATACTCTTTGACTTCTTCAACCACCTTTGTCATTGGTCGGCTGGTGTTCACTACAAAAAACATTTCGTAGTCTCCTTCATCAAAGAATCTTTTATATTGACCTAAAGCCGTGGCTCCCATATCATCGCCACCAATATCAAAAATCACCGTATGATCCGTTTGCTGAAAAGCAGACATAACTTCTCCAGGTACAACCATCAACTCAGCATTTGCCAAATGACGTCCTTGAGAAATCATTCGAATTCCCTCTGCTTTTAACTCATCCTCCAAATCTCTCGAACAAAAATATGGATTCACAATATCCAAATCGACGATGGTTACTTTAGCAACACCGTCTTTTTTCAGTTTTCTTGCATAATTAATGGCCATTTCAGTCTTACCGCTTCCGAAATGTCCCGTGAACAGATTAATGCGTTTCATACTTACCTCATTTCTTAACGGTTTGTTAACCCATACATTAATTTTACACTAACAATTATCAAATCGCTAATTTATAGTTTAAAACTAAATTGAACCGTTCATTAATGATTTCATTTGTTTGCATGCTAGAGGCCACTAGTTTGTAGCTCCACTATGGTCAATCGTTGTTAAACTGGTCTGTAAAGGTTCACAATCAAGAATAAAAGAAAATTCAAAAGAACTTTTAGACAATGCTTATGAAACGCCTAGTTACTGCCATTGAGAGTCTTTTGAATCTTCATAAATTGTTAAAGGTTAATAAATCGATGCTTCTTCTTCTCCATTTAAAACTCGCAGAGCTCCCTGAGCAAGGGCTAACAGCTCATCTTCCCCAGGATAAAGGGTAACCGGAGCAATAAACTGCACCTTATTTACAATCAAGTCCATCATCGGCTTAGAATAAACAATCCCACCGGTTAGAAGAATCTGATCCACATCACCCTTTAAAACAGCGGCGCAGGCGCCGATTTCCTTAACCGTTTGATAGGCCATGCCTTCAAAAACAAGTTTGGCTTCTTTTTCTCCAGACATAGCTCGCTTTTCCACCTCAATCATGTCATTGGTGCCAAGGTAGGCGACAACGCCACCTTTCCCAGTTATTTTACGAAGCATTTCTTCTTCGGTGTATTTACCTGAGAAGCAAAGTTTCACTAAATCCGCCACTGGCAATCCACCAGCTCGCTCTGGGGAATAAGGTCCTTCGCCATTTAAGGCATTATTTACATCGACTACTTGCCCTTTTTGATGGGCACCTACAGAGATTCCGCCACCCATATGTGCCACAATCAAGTTTAAGTCATGATAGTCTTTACCCACTTCTTTAGCGTAACGTCTGGCAACAGCTTTCTGATTCAAGGCATGGAAGATGGATAAGCGCTCAATCTCCGGCATACCGGAAATTCTGGCCAAGGGATTCATTTCGTCCACTACCACTGGATCAACAATATAGGAAGGAACCCCTAAACTATCTCCGATTTCTCGAGCAATCAGGCAGCCTAGGTTTGATGCATGCTCTCCCTTGGTAGGATTCAGAACATCTTCAACCATGGCATCATTCACCCCATATGTTCCTGATGGGATAAATTTAAACAATCCACCACGGGCAACCACCCCATCTAGGCTCTTAAGTTCCACATTATTTTTAGATAACACATCGACAATGACATCTTTTCTGAATTGAAATTGATCCGCTACCTTTTCAAATTCAGCAATTTTCTCTGCCGAATGACGTAGGGTTTCAATGAGTACTGGTGTCTCATCTTCATAAACACCTATTTTGGTTGATGTGGAACCTGGGTTAATAACTAAAATCTTTTTCATATTATTTCACCTCATGGGCAGCAGCTAATGCCGCCAATGCAATAGAGTTCACCTTGGCTTCAAAAGAGTCTGCTCTTGATGTTACAATAACTGGCGCAGCCGCTCCCATCAAAATACCACCGTGGCGTTCACCTTGACAAGTATAGGTAATGGCTTTAAAAGCAGCATTTCCCGCTTCAATATTTGCCATTAAGAAAATATCAGCATTGCCAGCCACTGGATGATCAATCTTTTTGTGGTGAGCAGCTTCTTTATCAATGGCATTATCAAAGGCTAAGGGTCCATAAACAGTACAGCCGGTGATTTCTCCAGCTAAATTCATCTGGGTTAGCTTTTCTGCATCTAAGGTAGCTGGCATATCTGGGTTCACAACTTCTACTGCACAAATTGGTGCTACCTTTGGATTTTCATTCCCTAAGGAATGAGCCAGCTTAACTGCATTATTTATCAAGCCGACTTTTTGTTCCAAGGTCGGATACATGGTGAAAGCTCCATCGGTGATATGCAGGAGACGATCGTAGGGTGGAATATCAAACACCCCCACATGGGTAATCAAATTCCCTGTGCGTAGACCCACTTCTTTATTTAATACAGCTCTCAAGAAGCTCTTGGTATCAACCAACCCCTTCATCAGCATGTCTGCTTTGCCGGTAGATACTTGCTCTGCCGCTAATAAAGCGGATTTGGCTGGGTCTTGTTCATTAATAATCTGGATTCCTGTCAAATCCATGTTTAAATCCTTGGCGATCCGTTGGATTTCAACTTCATCACCCACTAAAATTGCCTCAGCCAGTCCATTGGTTCGGCAAAAGTTAATAGCCTCTAATACCGCATCGTCTTCGGCGGCAGCTACTGCTACCACCTTTTTTGGCAATTCTTTTATTTTTGCAAATACTTCATCAAATGATCTAATCATGTTTCACCGCCTCCTGGTCATAGTTCCTTGCTTCTTCCTCTTTGTTTAGAATTCGTAGGCCCGCTTCAGCCAAGGATTTCATTTCATCTTCCCCAGGTTCCACAATAAAGGGTGCCACAAATCCAGCAAACTCTCGAATGATCTCAATAAGCCGCTTTGAATAAGCCAAACCGCCTGTTAAAATAATCGCTTTCACATTACCGGCTAAAACCGCTGCCGATGATCCAATTTCTTTCGCGATTTGATATCCCATTGCTCGATAAATAAGGGCTGCCCGTTCATCACCCGAATCAATCATTTGTTCAACTTGGCGACCATCATTGGTATCGAGGTAGCCCATCAGACCACCGTGCCCAATAATCTTCTTCATAAGCTCCCGCTCTTGGTACTCTCCCGAATAGGCCATTTTTATAAGGTCAACGACTGGTAACCCCCCTGCCCGCTCTGGTGAAAAAGGTCCGGATTCATTGGCATTGTTGGTGTCAATGACCATGCCTGCCTTTTGAGGTGCTACACTGATACCCCCACCCAAGTGACAGATAATAAAATTATCTGTCTCCATATCGAAGCTGTGTTCACTGCAGACTCTACGGGTCACAGACTTCATATTTAAGTAATGAGAATTGGACCGACGAACTATTTCAGGCAATCCCGAAATTCGAGCCACATCTTCTAACTCATCGCTGGCCACAGGATCAGCAATATAGGCTTTAACACCGGCTTTTTCCGCTAAATCTTTAGCGATTTGTCCACCTAAGTTGCTGGCATGAATGCCTGAATACCCGTTTTTTAAATCTTCAATCATTAAGTCTGTAATTTCGTAGGTTCCCGTTGGAATCGGCCTTACCAGACCACCTCGAGAAACGATGATATCTAAATCTTCCAAAGCTACACCAATTTCAGTAAGCCATTGGCTAATTGCCTGTTCACGCATTGGTTTTTGGTCGCTAATATCCTCATATTGTTTTAACTCTTCCCTGGAATGAGATAAAAAGACCTCGTGGGCCAATGTCTCGCCATTAAAGATCGCCACTTTTGTTGAAGTGGACCCTGGGTTAATGGTCAGGATCATATTCATGCTAACTCCCCCTTATTGCAATTGATTACAAAATCTATCATATCAGAATTTGAAAAGTCATCGCCACTTTTCGAACCAGAAAATCTTAGCTCTTTATTGATCAACTAGAAAGGCTGGCAGATATGTCGTCTTTTCATTGATAAATCAACATCATTTCGACACTTTATTATTACTTCTCGGTGAAAAACCCCTATTAAATGTATTATCGTTCGTATTTATTGACCAGCATCTTTACTTGGAGCATAAATGGTCATGATTGCTTCTGCCACTTTAATGCCATCCACTGCAGCACTCACAATACCTCCAGCGTAACCTGCCCCTTCCCCGCAAGGATATAGCCCCTTATGAGAAACACTTTCTAAATTTTTACCACGCAAAATCCGCAGTGGAGCTGAGGTTCTCGTCTCAACGCCTGTAAAAACACCCTTGGTATCAAAGCCTTGGATTCGACTGCCAAAAATTCTCATCCCCTGGATTAAGCTGTCTGTTACCACCGGAGGCAGCAACTCATGAACCGGGGCCAGCTGGAAGCCAGGTGTTACTGCCGGCAAGACATTTTTTAAGTCTCGACTAGCTCGCTTGTTTAGGAAGTCCTCTGTTAACTGAACAGGGGCCTGCCAATTACTACCGCCCATAATATAAGCCTTGCGCTCTAAATCTCTTTGAAAAGCAATGCCGTCCCAGGGGTTTTCGCCAAAGTCTTTGGGTCCTACTGATACCACCACAGCTGAATTAGCATTGGCTAAATTCCTCGCATGGTAACTCATACCATTCACACATAAATGCTCTTCTTCAGTGGAAGCGTTGACCACACGACCACCGGGACACATGCAAAATGAATACACGCCACGACCATCAGAAGCTTTAGCGGCCAAAGAGTATTCTGATGCCCTTAGTTTAGGGTGGCTTGCCCACTTACCGTACTGCACAGCATCAAGGTCTCCTTGCAGATGCTCTACCCGTAGACCTACAGCAAAAGCTTTCGGCTCTAGGGCAACTTCTCGCTTCATCAGCATGTCGTAAGTATCCCGAGCGGAGTGGCCAGGACTTAAAATAACGGCTGAACATTGAGTCCATTCGCCATTTATTTTAACTTGGGTGACTTGCCCATTTTCACTAGCTAAATCTTCTAACAAGGCATTAAAGCGGATTTCACCCCCTAACTTAATAATCTCTCGGCGTACATTCATAACCACACCTTTTAAAAGATCGGTTCCCACATGGGGTTTATTGCGATAAAGAATTTCCTCAGGTGCTCCAGCCTCAATCAGTGCCTGGAGCACTTCATTGACCCGAAGATCCTTGATTCGAGTTGTTAACTTCCCATCAGAAAAAGTCCCCGCACCCCCTTCGCCAAATTGGACATTTGATTCGGTGTCCAACTGACCGGTGCTCCAAAACTGTTCCACGGCAGCGGTTCGCTGAATCATCGAACCACCTCGCTCCACAATAAGAGGGCGATAGCCGGCTCGAGCCAATTTCAGCCCACAAAACATTCCAGCTGGCCCAAAGCCTACGATTATAATACGTCCAATTAAATCTTTATCACCTAAAACCAGCTCTTCTGGTTGATCTTGATAGTGAGGAACCACCCCTGGACGATTCCTGTTCTTTTTAAGATACTTGTCTTCATCCACCAAGTTGACTAATAATTGGTAACTAAAAAATATATCATCTTTTTTTCTAGCATCCACACTTTCCCGAAGAATTCGAAAAGAAAGAATTTCTCGAGGCAAAACTCGTAACCGCTTGATTAAAGCTTTCCGCAAGGCCTCTTGCTCTTCCATGGTATCTTCAATATGTAATGTTACATCTCGAACTAAAATCATTGCTTTCCTCGCTTTATTGGCTTTTACAGCCTTATTTTGCTGAAGTTATTTCCCTGAGTTATTCCCCTGAAGTTATTTCCCTGAAGTTATTTCCCTAAAGTTATTTCCCTGAGTTATTCCCCTGAGTTATTCCCCTGAAGTTATTTCCCTAAAGTTATTTCCCTGAGTTATTCTCTTGAAGTTAATCTCTTGAAGTTTTCGGTTGAAGTCATCGGACTGAAGTTATTCTGACACAAGATGAGACCATGCAATGCATGGTCTCATCGGATTAGTCATTTAGTTTCACTTTAAAGAAAAATTAAAACTAAGGTTCCACGACCACTTCAATGGTATCTGGCACCGTTTTAATAAAGGTGTATTCCTGTGGCACATCGACTTTTACTGGTACCTGATGTGATCCCAAGTCAAGGCCTTCCACGTCAGCTGTCATAAGAATAAGATTATCATTTAATTCATCCAACTTGGTTTTAGTTCCAGAAATTGTAACTGCAACGGGAAGGGGTAACTCTGAGATTCTGCCAACTAAGGGCTGTCCAACCAAGGTTACATTCTTTGTCACGAC
>JAAZGI010000382.1 GCA_012511315.1 Clostridium sp. | reverse complement strand
GCTAAGAAATTTAAGCCGTCTAAGTTTGCCTCATCTCTGGGAATTTCAAAGGATTTTCGGGGCTCCTCTACTTGAATCACTGTCTCAAATAAATTACGACGGCCGTCTTGAATATATTGTCCCATGGAGTGAAGATCCGTTGAAAAGTTTACAGCGGCTGGAAAAATACCTTTCCCATCTTTACCCTCTGATTCACCAAAAAGTTGCTTCCACCATTCAGCAAAGAATGATAGTTTCGGCTCATAATTTACTAAAATCTCAATTTCTTTTCCCTTCCGGTAAAGAATGTTTCGCGCTGCCGCGTACTTTAAACAATCATTTTCGGCAAAAGGGGCAAGGGTATAACGTGACCTAGCTTGTTCGGCTCCAGCCATTATTTCGTCAATGTCAATGCCTGCAGCTGCTATGGGCAATAGCCCTACTGCCGTCAGTACCGAATAGCGCCCCCCCACAGAATCTGGAACCACGAAGGATTCATAGCCTTCCTGATCCACCAAACCTTTTAAAGCTCCCTTGTTAGCATCGGTGGTGGTATAAATCCGTTTCGCTGCCTCTTGTTTCCCGTATTTGTCTTCCATGTATTTTTTCATCACACGGAATGCGATGGCAGGCTCAGTGGTAGTTCCTGATTTACTGATCACATTTACAGATAAATCCTTTCCATGCATAGCCTCTAAAAAATCATTGATATAATCACTGGACATATTATGACCCAAGTAATAAATCTGAACCCCACCAGTTTTTTCTTTCCCTAATTCATTATGGAAGGTATGACTTAACATTTCTATGGCAGCTTTCGCCCCGAGGTATGATCCACCAATCCCAATTACTACCAAAGCGTCCGAATCACTCTTAATTTTTTCAGCTGAAGCTTTAATACGAGTAAATTCTTCTTTGTCATATTCTTTTGGTAGGTTTACCCATCCCAAAAATTCATTTCCAGGGCCCGTTTTCTCCAAGGTTGTCTTTAGAGCAAACTCTGTATACTGTGCTACATTCTCTAGTTCCTGTTCTGACACCATTCCAATTGTTCTTGTTAAATCTAATTTAAGCAATGCTGTTCACTTCCTTTATTTATTCGACAGTTTTGTCGTCAGTCATCCATTAATAGGGAGGTTTACAGCTCAACCTCAGCTGCCTCCATTTCTTCATGTCATATCTGAATGACATTTCTTAATTTCATCTATCCATCTTTTGTTATAATCTATGCTTTTCAGATTTAGCTTTCATCTAGTCTTTAAAAAATATCCTTTTTAAGTTGTAGCTTGGCTTGGCAACAACCAGATCGATATTTTTGCGTAATAGACTTAGCTGCATCTACTCGCCTGCGTTGAGCTACTTCTTCTTGACAGCCAGTACATAAAATTCGATAGCCTCTGCGAGGTTTTTCTTGATGATTCCCCTGAAAATGAGTATCAGGGGAAATGCCTAATCTTAAGCAGGTTGTTTTAAAGGCACGATCATGACCCCTATTCTCATTCGATATGGTATTAATATAAAAATGTGCATATTCATGGAGAACAGTGTGTCGCACAATTTCTTCCGGATAGTCTCCTGAAACTAGCTTTAAGGCAAATCGAAATGCCACTGGCGTTAAGTGCCCCTGCTTGATTTTAAACACGAAGGATCCATATGTTTTTCTCATTCGAGTTGATATCTCAATAGGAACATGACTGCATGATAGGTTGAGGCGATCCCCAGCTTCATTTAAAATATCCCGAATTTGCTGTTCACTAATTTTTTTCGGCATAGGCCACCTCCTTCTTATTATAGTATACTTTTAAAAAACCTTTTGTATCTACCCATCCCACAAGATTTTAACGTGATCCGTTTAATCCTTGAAACTCTTTACCCATAAAAACATACGGTAAAAACTAGAATAGATAAAACCCTTTTTCTTGTTTCTGTTTTTCTTATTACAACCTAAAAACAAAAGCCATGAGATTTTTGAAAAACCATGAGATCCTTGAAAAACCATGAGGTCTTTTAAAATCGATTAGACTTTTAAGAACCAATTAGAGCTTTTCGACCTATTAGACCTTTTAGACCTTTTAGACCTTTTAGAGAATACTAAATCATTATTTTTGTGTTTTGAATTAAAACACTTCCTTATTATATAGCTTTTTTAGATTATTCCTGCAATACAATCTTTTAAAAAGAATCTGTTAGAAATAAGCTTGATATCATGTTCTGGTTTTACTTTACTCTGCTTATACTGGCTACGCTTTTCTTAATACTACTATCACTTTCATTAGGATTCTATGCTCACCTTTATCCTTCTATGATTCCTCATATATAGGAAGGTTCAAGAATTTTCCCCCTTTTTATTCATACTCTAATAAACCAGCTGTGTTCAAACTTTTGAGTTTGAATTTTTTTGCTTTTTAAACAAACTAATTTCACAACTCTTTTGATCTTTCTGCTCTTCTTTTTTTAATAATTTTAGCATCACCGGAATTGTTTTAGTTTACGACTCCTTTGAGTATTCATCCGACGAAATTTCATTTGGAGTCTTTCTAATAACAGGTCCTTTTTAATTTATTTTTTATCAATCTCTAGGGGGCCAGTACTTTGTTACCGTAAAGTATTAGCTCAATTCAAAGGTTAAGTGCATGCTTTGTTCATATCTGTCACAACAGAACTCTTAATTTTTCGATCTTCTTCTCTCATCTGTATCAAAAAATTGATCAAAAACTAACCTGAGTGAAATTGTCGGGATTATTAATTTCGTGATTTAAGACTATTTATCGGAGTAAATGTAAAGTATAGAGGATTTCTTTTGATGGTTCACTATTTTATATCATTTAATTTGACGCAATTTAATAATATCCTTTGCCAAATATTATGTATGTCACATAAAAACCAACTTTAATACAGTATACCAAAAAAAACGTTCGAAATTAATTAACAAATATTTAGAAATAGGGTATTATAGGTAGGTAATAGGTTAACTATAACAAGAAATCTTTGTAGTTTTTTTGATAATCTATCAAAGGTTATCAAGGTTAAATACCAAGAGGAGGAAAATAATGGAGTTTGCAAAACGTGCATTCAAAGGCGGAATCCATCCGCCAGAAAACAAACTAACCAGTGAAAAAGCGATCACAGAAATAAAAGACATCGCCCTGGTTAGAATTCCAATGAATATGGCAATCGGGGCTCCGTGTAAGCCCACTGTCAAAAAAGGTGACCATGTTGATATTGGTCAGATTATCGGCGAACCTTCAGGGATCGCAGTTCCGATTCACGCCACAGTATCTGGAACCGTTAAAGCTGTAAAAGCTGAGTATATGGGGACCGGTGAAATGATGATGCTGGTGGACATCGAAAATGACTTCGAAAACACCCTTCACGAATCGGTACAACCTCCCGTAGTGAATGACTACGAGTCTTTCGTGGCCGCAGTTAAAGCATCCGGCATGGTTGGAATGGGTGGAGCAGGCTTCCCAACTCACATTAAAATGAGACCGCCAGCTGATAAAAAGCCAGACACTCTATTAGTAAACGCTATGGAGTGTGAACCTTACATTACCTCAGATGAACGCCAGATGATTGAAGAACCAAAATCAATTATCACAGGAATCCTCACCGTATTAAAATATATGGAGATTCCCAAAGCAATCATTGGCATTGAACAAAACAAGCCCAATGGTCTTAAATCTCTCGAGGAAGAAATCGCTCGTCAAAATGCACAGAGTCAAATAGAAAT
>JAAZGI010000381.1 GCA_012511315.1 Clostridium sp. | reverse complement strand
TTTGCCTCATAAACTAAGCTTATTCCAGAGTTTTTTTGAAGCTTATCAATCAAAGCCTGGACAATTGCCCTGCGATGAACAACTAATAAAACATTTGGCATAGCCCCCTCCTCTTGACTATTCTCCCCATATATTAAACCCATCCCATATCAAGGCTCCTTGAGCCATACTCCCCTAAACCTACAATCTCCCACGAATCTGATGTTACATCATATTGTTACCCATCTTATTTATTAACATTAACTGCTTAGAATATTGCTTAGGATTGTCAGGAAGTACTCTTCTCCATCAATGAGGACCCTGTCACCGTCTATTAACCTAGAGCTACCTTCACAGAGATAATCTTGAATCGATACCATGCCGCTGGTAATAATTGCATACGTCATGTCTTGGATTTTGGTTCTATCTTTACCTTTAGCCACCATCTCTTCACATCTAAACTATATCAATTCTAGGCTAGCTCTACACTAGCCCCTTTGGCTAGTATTAAACCATTGACTATAACTCATGTTTTTCTCAGAAAATATAAGCAGCTCATTTCCACCGCTGTCTCTTCGTAAACCTAGGGTGTGGAGATCTTTCGAATGACAAAAGAAAGATTGGCCTGGCTCTAATTTCTTAGAACACTAAACCAATCCTTTTTCAAAGTATTTTAACACCATTCTTTTAACCTATTTTCGCCTTAATGATTGTATACGTAAATCGCTGACCTTAAGGTCCTTTTCTTAATGTCTTAATGTCTTAATGTCTTAATGTCTGAATGGGTCTTTTATTTAAACTTTGTGCCAGCACCTCCATGGGTTTTTCCGCTTGATGAAGTATGGGTGGTGGACTTTTCTCCTTCTTCCAAAGGGTTTAAATGAGCAATTGGTTTATGGACTGTTGCAGTGTCCAGAAGTTTTTCTTCTTTCACTTTTAAATCGATTAAGCTATTTCTTCTAAAGGTTTGAGGTTTTACTGGGTGTTCCATTTTATATTTCGTTTTGGTTCGAAAGAAAAAAACAGTTGAAGCGAATAGTCCTGACAAAATACTTGCAATTCCCTCTTTAGGAGTTAAGGAATTTTCAGTCTTGACACTTTCGTCTTGGCTATATTGGTTAACAGGAATGCCCTGTTCGAGATATTTTTTTGTCTCACTCAAAAAACTCATTGTGCTGGCAAAATATGCTCCCTCACCCAAGCCGCTATCTAATACCTTTTCTAAAATACTTTCGATTCTTTGGTCTGTTAAGTAGCGAATTCCCTCACCTGCGGTTGAGATATATACCTCTCCATTATCCATGTCGATTAAAAATAGGATTCCCGACTGATTATTACCAACACCAAAGTTTTTAATATCATAAAAATCATCAGCATATTCTCTAGATGTTTTCTCACCTGCATCAAGAGTTGTCACAATAATAATATCCATATTATGACTTGCAGATAGTTTAGCTGCCTCGCCTTCTAATTCCACTATGTCTTGTTGCGTGTATAGCTTAGCATCATCGTAAACTCTGTTTTTTTCTCCATAAACCATCACGGAGCGGGTTATCAAAACTGAAAGTAGTACAATAAAGAAGCTAAAGCCGAATACTTTTCTTTTCTTTACCATATCAAGATCCCTCCTAAAAGAAGGACCAAGGATGCTACTGCAAAGATTGCCGCCGACATGCCGAATACCTTTTTTGTACTCATAGGTAGTTCACCAAAGGATTTTCCTGTTTGTCCATTTACTGCAAATACATAGGTTTTTCCTTGATACTGATAGGTTAAAACCCAGGCTGGAAGTAAGGTATAGTTCATTGTTTTAGACAGAATCTCTGTCTTATTGCTTTTATCGGCCACTGACGTATAGTCTGACAGCGTCTCTCTGATTAAGGTTCTTGCATAATGATAAACCTGTTCCTCGATTTTCGGTGTGATTTCTTCTTTCGGAATATTATATTGCTCTGCAAAAAAGCCTGAAAGATATGGCATAGAAAACTCCACTGCTTTTGTTTCATCATAGGGTGCTATCCCATCCAATAGATTTTTCTCGATTTTTGTAAAAGCTAATTCCTCTACATTATTGATATTGATGCTGCCTTTTCTTACAATCTGATACTTTTTTGTTTCTGTATATTCTTCATCCCCCGATTCCCACGTTTTAACAGAACTTCCTTGCCCCTCATAGTCTACTTCTATTTTACAATCTGCCCACCAATAGGGTAAGTAAATTCCAGTAATCTTCTCTAGCTGAGAGTTACTATAAAATTCCTTAGGAACATATTTATTTCTACCCACCCACTTCAAAAATGTTTCTTGGGCTTTTTCTTTATCTATAGTGAAAGGAATCATCTTGTTCGGTTTAAAGCTGCCAGATAAACGATCCGATATAATCACTGGATTGTGGCAGAAATAGCAGAAGGTCGCTGTTGTGGTCTCGTCTGTTACGACCTGAGCTCCACAACTATTGCAATCATAGGAAGCTAAATGATTAGCTGGCGGGGATTCTTCCCGCGCTACCTGTTCTTTCCCTTCCTCTTTAAGATTTCCTTTGTCCGTTGCTTTCTCCGGCTTGTCTTGTATGGTTTTAGTGAGTTCATTAATTTCTCTTTCCGTATACTCGCTTAAGCAGTAATCACAGCGAAACTTTTGTAAGTCCGGCTTAAAAGAAATTCCTGCACCACAACTTGGGCATTTATAAGTTTGAACAGCCATTCTCTCACCTCGATTTCAATTGCTCCCATTAAAACTTATGCCCACATTCTGGACAAAACTTAGGCATTTCACCAGCTGGTTTAAATCCACAATTAGAACATTGCGATGGGCTCACTTCAGGTTTTCCAGTTCCACATTCACTACAGAATTTACCGGAGTTTTTAGTTCCACATTCTGTACAGAACCATTGATTACTCGGTGCTACTCCTTTTGCCTCTTGACTTGGCACCTCACTTTCTTGTGGATGAGACTGGGTTCCCTGTCCAGCCCCCTGGTTTTGTTGGTTCATTTGATTCTGATTCGATTGAGAAGCTGCCCCCATGAATCCGCCTGTTGTCTGCATACCCAAGCCCATGCCTAGGAAAGCACCCGTTGCACCACCTTCATTTGATCCAGCAGCTTCCATTCCTCTCGCCACTGAGCCTTGCACGTAGCCTTCTCGAACTGATGGGTCACCCAACAT
Organism: Clostridium sp.; assembly: GCA_012511315.1. Lineage (GTDB taxonomy): Bacteria > Bacillota > Clostridia > Clostridiales > Clostridiaceae > JG1575. Next base: position 2,946 of record JAAZGI010000381.1, on the reverse strand, counting down.
GGCCCCTTTATTTCTCATATTTATTAATTCCTTGGACTCATCATCGTAGGAAATACTAGAAATTCCGACAGCCTGGATTTCAAATCCTCTCATCTGTTTCCATTCTTCATCCAAAGTCGTGGCCATATATTGACTTAGTTCTCTTCCCTTGGATGGCACATGAGAGATGCGAATGCCTTCCACTGACATCTGATTCATGGTTGATTGCAGCGCTACTAAAAATTCTGATAAGTATTGTTCGTTAATATCTTGAATTTCAACCTTGTTCTTATTTTTTGGAATTGCTTCAGCAAAAAATAGGAGGGGATCCGTAACTTTAATCGAGTAAGTTCCATGAGTTCTTAAAAATAATTCTGAATTGTAAAAGTTATCAAAATAGTTCAAAGGGTTGGGTGATCCAAACTTAATCCCTTTGATTTCTTGCAAGTTAATATAAAACACCTTTTGGGCTGTAGGGGTTACCCCTCCATACTTGATGCGCTGAAATGACTCTTTCAATGAATCTTTAAAATCCCCATTGAACATCGATGGTAAGGAAGAGTTGTCCACTTTGTAATAACCTTCCTCGGCTGTATAATCCACAACTTTTCCACCATCCACCAGCATCATAAATTGATTAGGATAAACGTGGACGATGGATCCATTGGAAACCGTATCCATCGTTCCCTTTTTATTGGATCCTCTGCGATCATCTCTTCTTACAATTACACCTGAGGTAAAAACAGTATTGTCTCCCATTTCGTTGGGTTCGATAACCTCCAACCATTGATCTGCTAGAGATCCACCAACTGCTGAACTAATTGCTTTTATTAAACCCATTATGCATCCTCCATTTTAATGTGTTTGCTGACTCTAATTATGGATAAGTGTTTGGCACTACTAATTTCAATTTACTTCCTTCTCAAGTTGTCGCTTACTCTTTAAGCCCAAGGATCCTCTGAGACAGGGATTCGAATTCCACTTAATAACATCTGATCCCACAAGAACCACTCACCACTGGATTCCTTTTTTCGAAGTTGTACTGGTCTTTTACTGTCAGCTCCACTAGACTGCAAATAAAGCTTGGCATAACCTGCTTCAACAAAGCTAGTCGACACAGTAAACACTTTTACCCGATAAGGATTAGGTGGTGCATATCCATTTTCAGGTGAGCTGCCTTCAACATATGACAAGGGTAAATAGTCTTTTCCACGTAACCGGTCGTTTATAAACTGTACGTCTCTCACAGATAGTTTTTGAGGGCCTTTTAAATAGTTAATCATTTCAATTGCCAGCGCTTCTTGACGCGACCACAAAACCAAAGCCGGAATTAGTAAAGCTGCCGCAAAGTGTGGTTCTTTTAAGCTCACTTCAGGCAATTCTAGGAAATCTTCCATTGTACTGGGTAACTCTTCAAATACTACTTCCCACACCTGTTGATCTGACTGTTCTTCTACTTGCTTGTTGTTAGACCAAGACATCCGTATGTCCTCCTTTAAAACCACTTTAATTTAGACATTCAGGGGTTCCTTTAATTTTTAGTGTACTGGGTCTCGTCTCTCTTCACAGCCCTATCGACTTCTAAGAGGGTGTCTTTGATTTCATTTGCCTGACGCTCCAATTCTCGATATTCTTTTGAACCATACATATAAACTCGGTGGTCATTGATTGTAAAGTAGATATCATCAAACCAAGGTGAATCCACATCAATACTAATTCCAAAATCATATTCATACTCATATCGAGGGGGGCTAAAACTTACTTCGTTGCCGCTTCCATCTTTCCGCTTAAGTTCATTTCTATAATCTCTAATTTTAATTTGACAAGCCTTTATCTGGGACAGGTCAATCACATCAGGATTGCTGGCTACCCAGTTTTCAAGGGATGTCACAATAAATTTACCAGCATCCTCATCGATAAGAACCTTCGTATAAGATCCTAGGATTCGACTTACATGGAAATTAGCTACTGCCTTTTTATTTTCTTCCCGATAGGCCAAATGCTGTTTAATTTCTTCAATGGTTGTTTTGCGTCGATCATCAAAGTGACGGGATAAAAGCTTTTCGCAGTCCTTGCACATATTTCCATCAGCTAACTTTTTATTTCCTAGCAATCCAATTTTTTCTCCACAAATATCACAGTACTTTTTAGTAAATAATCCCATAATATCCCCCTTTTAATTGTTAACCCCTTCATAGCACTACACTACGGTTGTTCGAGTGTCACACTGTTTTAATACTTCTACTGTCCTCTTGTTTTTGAAGCAAAACGCAAAGCCTTCATTCAGTTCGTCAGAAAAATATACTTCTTCATACTATAAACATACCAATTTTTATAGCCTTTTAACCTAGCCTTCGCGGGTAGTTCATCAAAATAACTTCAGTTAAATGGCTTGCTCTAACAGTATTTGATTGCCTTGATTCTCTTGATTCCCTTGAATCCTTGTCCTCATAACCTCTTGTCCTCATAACCTCTTGTCCTCATAACCTTTTATCCACTTTACCCCTTGTAAACTTGATCTCTTATTCTCATGTTTTATAATTGGAAAAAGGCCGAGAATCGATTGATCTGCTATCCGCCATGAGAACAGTGAAATAAAGGGAGCATATCAGATTTGATGAATTCTAGACCTTTAGGTATGTTTTTTTATGATTTTTATTTTCTCTTAAAACGATCCTCTGAGCAATTAGATAAGCCCTTAGCTTAGGTTGTTATGCTCAATATAAGGGGTTAATAAAACCATTTGAAATCATATAGAAGGCTAAATCAACCGTCTTCTTAAAGCCTGTTTTGGCAAGCATATTAGCTTTATGATACTTAACAGTGTGTTCGGAAATAAAGAGCTCTTCTGCAATTTCTTTGTTGGTCATGTGCTTACAAGCTAGTCTTAACACTTCCATTTCCCTTTCCGTCAAGGGAGATTCTCCCATGGCAGTGGGAACTATTTTAGGTTCAGGGAAAAAGCTT
>JAAZGI010000380.1 GCA_012511315.1 Clostridium sp. | reverse complement strand
CACCCTCAGCTACGGTTGAAACATCAACGCTCCTAGCTTTTTCTCGGGTAATAACGCCCTGCTCAAATTTATCCCCATCTTCTCCAGTACGACTCCCCGTAAAGGCCAACTTATCCTTAGCCTTTGGAGACACAGGTACTGACACAGTAAATTCTTCTGCATTTTCGATAATATGCCATGTGTATCTGGATTTGCGAACTAAGACGGTGAAGATAGGTCGTCCCCATTCAAAACCAATATTACCCCACGCAATAGTCATTACATTTTCTTTTCCTTTTTTGTCTTTTACCGTGAGAAAAGCGCCTTGGCGATGCAAGTACTTTAAACTACGATCTAAATATTTCATAAATTCTATGGCCATACAAACCTCCGGTTTGGTCAAAAGTTAAACAAACAAACTAAACATTTCTCTATAAACAAACAATTTAATTCTATCATACTTATAGCATCGCAATCAAAGGATACAAAAAAGTTAATTTGTCTTTCTAAAAATACCTCTTGATTTCTTCTGAATCGAGGCTGAAACCTTCTCCTACGACCGTTAGCCCTACTTTAACTCCAGGCAAAAGATAGGCTTTTCACAATTTAAAAGCTTAAATTTCACATCTTAAATCCCTGTTTCACCCTAAAACAGCTCTTTAAAACTCATTCCAAAGTGTTTCCTTAGTTTGCTACACCTATACAAAAGCTATTTTATGCAAATGATTTTGATTTACAATTAAAGTATTTTAAGTATATCTGTCTTAGATTATGAATAAGTATGCCTAATGGATTTTTCTTTTACTCTACCGTAATTCCTTGTTGATCTAGAACCTTTTCCCATAGTGACTCATCTTAGTTTCATACAATGGAAAAGGCTGCAACTCAAGGTTGCAGCTTTTGGTGGACTGTTGCTTTATTATATCTTTTTATTGTGTCTTTTTATCGAGCTTTTTCATTTTTTTAAGAAGTAACCCTAAATTTTCCTTCTTATAGAGCTTTAAGCAACTCCACCATAAAGTCCCAAGTCCGTTCAACAGACTCGATGGATAGATGTTCGTTTGGTGTATGAACATCAGCCATATCTGGTCCAAAACTAATCATATCCACATTTGGCATCTTCTGTTTCAAGAGACCACACTCAAGTCCTGCATGAATGGCTTTCACCTCAGGTTCTTTGCCAGTCACTTTTTTATATACCTCAAGGCTTGTGTCCTTTAGTTTAGAATCTGGATCATACTCCCATTCTGGATAGTCTGAGAATTGTTCCGCTTTTGCACCTAGGATTTGAGCTAAGGTGGTTACTCGAGTAGCAAGCTCTTCTTTTCTTGAAGGCGAGGAGCTACGTACAGCGTGAGTAATTACTACTTTGTCGCCATCCATTTCCAGGACTCCGGAGTTTAAGCTAGACTCAACCATGTTTTCCATGGATTTCATCATGGTCTGAACGCCATCTGGCATGGTGACTAGATAGTTTATGATTGCCGCGGATGTTTTTTCATCCATTAAGCGGCTAACTTCAACTTCTTTGACTTCACATTCCATTGGATCTTCAGGATATTCATGGGCAAAGGTTTCCATGACCAGAGCTTTCACCTTGTCTTGGTCAATAGATTTTGAAGTGAAGACTGCTTTAGCATCCCGTGGGATCGCATTGTGCTTGGCTCCACCGGAAATTTCAGATAAAGTGACGTCGCCGATTTCCTTTAAGGCTCTGCCTAAAAGTTGAACTGCGTTACCACGCTGCTTAATGATCTCCATACCTGAATGGCCACCTAACAGTCCAAAGATGGATAACTCATAGCCCTGTTCTTTTACTTCTTTAAATTCTGGCTCAAAAGTGATTTTTAGAACTCGACCGCCGGCACAGCTCACGAAGAAAATACCTTCTTCTTCTGAGTCAATGTTTAAGAGTCTCGTTCCATCCATAAGTTTTGGATCCACAGCAGCTGCGCCATCCATACCCACTTCCTCAGCCGTTGTTACTAAAAGCTCAATGGGCGGATGCTCTAAATCATCGGAGTCCAATACAGCCAGTCCCATAGCTACAGCAATCCCATTATCGCCACCTAAGGTAGTATCAGTGGCAAATAAATGACCATCGACTACTCGAAGCTTTAAAGGATCCTTTTCAAAGTCATGATCTGAATCAGAGGACTTCTCCCCTACCATATCCATGTGACCCTGAAGGATTACGGCTTCCTTATCTTCATAACCTTTCGTTCCTGGTTTTTTTATAATGACATTCAGTTCTTCATCCTGAATGGTTTCTAACCCTCTATCGTTACCAAACTTCACCAACCAGTCACTAATCTGCTTCTCATTGTATGAAGTTCTTGGAAT
>JAAZGI010000379.1 GCA_012511315.1 Clostridium sp. | reverse complement strand
TATTTTCTTAAGGATTTAAACCATTATAAACTGAAATGCCATGCTTTATTAAAGCTTGATTATCATTGTAATAGCTTCCCCAATACTCAGTTCTATCATACTCGAATGGTAATGTTACAATACTGCCTGTGGATGTTTCTCTAGCGAAAACATCTCCAAATATTTGTTTGTATGTTCGATAAGGATAAAGAGAGCCTACTTTCACCTCTTTTCCATTATCAACCTTAACTGACCATTGTTGAACAGATTGCAGCATAGCTGATACCAAAACCCCACCGCCGGAAACGGCCAATGTAACCAACCCTTTTACTCTTGCATAAGGAAGCCCTAACAGGAGTGAAATAGCACTTAAAGATAATCCTGCAGCTACACTGAAGGTTATAGTTTTACTTGCTGAATAGCTTCTAGAATAATAGACATAACCTGTTCTTCCATAATATGATCCAGAAGAAATTAAATCGGAGAAGACAATGGAACCATATACCTTAATAGCTTCTTTTTTTACAGCCCTTGCAAAATCAGCATAGGTTGCAGCAGCTGTAACCATCCCGCCATCGGAAAAGTCACTATTGTGATATTCTAAGGGAAGACTTACTATTTCTTTCTCCTCCGTATCAATATCACTCAATATCGCATTATAGTTCAAGTCGGAACTTATTCCCAGAGAGCCTTCATTATCTTTATTAATTTTTATTTTATAGTAAGAATCTTTTTGTTGTAAATCCCTCACATAGCTTCAATAATCTTATTATTCTTATCAAGAGTAATTGCTTTAATTTGATTTTTATTTTTTAGAAAGATATACTTAAACCCGTTTTCTTTAACGACTTCTAAATAAGTATCAGAAGATTTATCCTTTACTAAATACTCTGCAGAAAAATAAGTAGTTGCGCCAAAACTAAGAAATGGAGACGACATAATTAACAAAACAAAACCAAAGATAATGAGATTAACTTTTTAATCAACATATTCGCCACAACAACACTTCCTTTTTATATTTTGGTTATCTACAATTTGAAGTTGTAATTTAATATATCACCTCCCTTTTGATAATAAATAAATCCAAATCTGTAATCATTTTCATCTTTATTAAAATATTATTATTTATGATTCATAATTGATAGTATTTTAATAAGGGTGATATTATTTGTTATTTATAAGTCGATAGTTTTATAAATAATAAAACCGTATTAGCCTGCGGGACAAACTTACGTCTAATCGTACGTCTATCGTACGATAACCCTATCAAATGCAGCGGGATAATCCTCTTCTTTCCAAGAAGAAAAGGACATTGGCAAACTGCCTGAACCCTTGTAAAACTGCGGTTTTCATTCCTGTTTGGAGCACCAAAAACGCACCAAATGTAACTAATTATATTTGTGCGTTCTAAAATCTATAAACTTTTCCTTCTGAAATTAAGCATGACACTCCCCTGAAAATGAATTGTATCATTTCTATTTATAAAATAAGCCTTATTACAAGTAGTGTAAATTGATTCCCTTCATATCGGCTCTCCCTAAGAAAGAATTCCCTCATCATCTATGTAAATCTCCTGTGTGTGGCAGAATATAAATAGAGTTGTTGCAAATCTAAGTATTTAGATGAGCAATGACTCCTTTTTTGTCATCCTGCACTACAGCTAGGTTCTCGTTTAGCCTTTAACTTTATTTAGTTTGTGGCTATGCTCATTTTAGAGCGCACTTAATAAGCCCACGGGCTTGTTAAGTGCGCTCTAAGTTTATGCTGTTTTTTTGTACAGAATTACATCTTCTTGGTTCTTTAACTTCTTGCTATGAAGTTTGTTTATATTAATTTACTCAAAGATAAACAGAACGCATTAGTGCTGTTAGACTTATTTGCGCACAAATGTTTGAATAGCTCGTATCAAGATGTGAAACGAATAGGAAGATGCAAGTGAACTACTCACCACTTAGCTAAACCTAACGGTTTTAACGCTTGAAGTGGGAGCTTCTCCAGAATAGGGCATATTTGATAGCGTATTTCTTATTTACCAAGCGATCCCCGCAGCTCCTACGATTATTGTTTTATCTAAGATAATGATCTAAGTCCCAATCTCTCGGCCAAGTTGAGATCTCGGTCGTGATGAGCATAGCAAACAAGACAACCCCATTCTCGAATATCAAGAGATTTCTTGCCCTCTTTATAACCACACCCTGGACAAATTTGACTAGATGGAAACCATTGTTCTACCTTAATGAGTTCGCGTCCCTACCAGTCAGTCTTGTATTGTAGTTTATTCACAAAACTAGACCAAGACACATCAGATATACTTTTTGCTAGTTTAAGATTACGCAACATACCTTTCGTCAGATAATGGTTTGATTTCACTCAAAGAATTCATCGCTAAGCTGGGTATCAATCTTCTTTTTAAGGAACCCTTTGATGATGAGTCTAAACGGACTCATACAATTTCTTCAATTATTGAACAACTTATTTATCAAAATGTAGCCGGTTATCATAACCATGATGATGCCAATGGCTTAAGGTATGATCCTGTGATCTTTATTTTAGGCAAGTAATCTCTAGCTTCTTGACCAACTCTTACTAGAGTCTTAAATTCTTTCTCTTGAGAAGATTCTGAACAATTTAATGGCGTTCTGGACCATTTATACAAGAAAGGTCATCCTAAATATGAAACATATTAAACTGTTCTTGGATCAAGGGTACAGTATAGAACTAAACCCAAGTATTTTAGGATGAATATCCTGTTGCAAGATATTTCGTCCTACAAGATTTTTAGCGACCCTGCATCGATTTCAACAACTCGTTCGCATATTGCTAGATCCTCTTTGATGTGGCTAGCGATGATTATGGTTTTCCCTTTTTGTTTGAACTCGTCTAAGATGTTATAGATTCTTAATCGGCTCTGTTCATCTAGAGCGTTGGTAGGTTCATCCAACAAAATAAGATCCGGTTCAAAAAAGAATGCTTGAGCTAGGGCCAGTTTTTGTTTCATGCCTAAACTGAATGCTTTTACTAATTTGCGGCTGTTTGGCTCAAGTCCGACCTTCTCTAACCAGTGGATAATCTCCTCTTGGGTGGCTTTCTGGTTAAAGGAGTTAATATATTGTAATGTCTCAAGAGCCGTTAAATGCGGCCATAATTCAGTCTGTTCGATTACGATACCCACCGAGTCATTGAATCGATTGTGTTGAGTAATTGCTTTCCCATTAACAGAAACCGACCCAGTAGTCGGCAGGATAAGCCCTGCCACCGCTCGCAACAGCATAGTTTTCCCAGAAGCATTGCGACCGTAGATACCAAGGGTTAAGCCAGACTCAACTTGCAAATTGATGTCTCTTAGTACATGATTTCCCTTTATTTTTTTGTTATAATTCACAATTTTAATTTCCATGACTACTCCTTGAAAAAATCGGTTTTTGAAAAGTAGTGGTACTCAATCCAAAGAATGACGGGAACCATTACATAAGAGGATTTAACAAATAATTCAAACGTATCAGGCAACATAGAAAAGCCGGTGAAGCGAGTCAACAGCAGGGAAATGGCAATCATAAGAATTGCTATTAAAAATACATTTCTTTCGGAAAAAAGACTGGTCACAAAATTCAGCAAAAAAAGTATTGGTATCATTTGAACCATCACCGATAACGATATAAGCCAGTTCAAGTTGAAACCTGGCAAAAGCGTTCGCAGCCAAGCAACAGCTACTGTCACAGTAAGTATATGGACAATCTCAACAGCAATCAGTTTTTTGATACCTGCCTGTGATAGCAACATTGGTTTTTTGATTAGTTCAGAAAAGCTATTGCCTAAAATTAACAACAACGGAAAGTTAAATAACATAAATACCAGGTCACTTAACCAAAATGTTGTGGGCTGAACCAGATAGACTGTAGATGCTTCTAGATTGGACCATAACGAGCGGAATACTTGAACCATAATTATTTCCAACAAGATGATCTGGCCAACACGAATTAGGAATGTTTTTAAATAAAAAAAATTAAACGGAATAAACTCTGGATAAAAGCTATCACTCCCAATAAAATCAGCTTTTCGAAAATCCCTCAACGACTGGGTAAGTAACACTAAAGTTGTTGCTAAAATAATACCGAATTGCAAGAGCGTATTTAGATCTGGCTCTTTATAAATAAGATGTCCCAACATAATAGGAGGAACTGTATCGCTAAAAAGAACTAAAACAACTTCTACGATTAATAACGTAAATACTAAAATGAAACTTTTTTCGACTGAATATCTCAATGATAATATAAAAAATAACGTTGAAACAATTAGTGTCATGAGGAAGAACGCTAAAATACTAATCATAGGAAGTTTGAAGCCTGAAACGGCCCAAAGCAAAACAGCATAGATCCAAGAATTGGAAAACCCTAACTTTAACAAATCCCCTAAACCAAAAAAATAATGACCCGTGTTCAATAGAATCTTAATTTTATTGAACTTGATTAATAACCCCGCCAATGGAATCGGAATAAATATCAATATAAAGCCCGCCGCATTACCTCGCAGGCCGGGCATAACAATGGATCCCAAAATAAAGAGAATCCAACTACTTATCTCAATCAATAGTTCATGCTTCATATTTCATCTTTTCTGAATAAAGTAATTAATAAAAATAGTGTACCGACAATGGCAGTCATAAGCAAAATAAAAGAGTAGTAGGTGGATTTTAATTGAATGGCATTCCCTGATGTGATAAAGGCTTCTTTCAATGGCTGGGTAGGTTTTGAAAATATTTCAGAAACCAAGGTAATAATCAGAGGAATTAAATATACAAACCGACCAATGGCTGGAATCAATGCTGATAAACTCAAGGCAATGACAACACTGTAGGAATAAAACAATGCAATCCGCAAAGCTGATTTAACGACTTCAATCAACAAAGATAAAGAGAATGAGTTAGCATACCCCAATGGCTTCAAAAACTGATCAATCACAAAGCCTAATACAAATTGAAGAATAAAGGCTGCGAACAGGAGAACTGAAACAAGCAGAAAAACTTTTATAATATAGTAGAGATAATACCTAAACGTTCCGACTTCATTGATGATTAGATGATTCCTTTTTCTTTTGCGATCCTCATAGAATTTTCCAGCAAAAAAAGACCCAAGCAAGATTGGAATCAAAAAGTCAACTGATAAGTTTTCTACCGTGATGGATAATCCTGATGAGCTTCGTCCTGTGGGGGTAAACCCAAAGTAATAATAAAGTTCACTAAAAGTATCCTGATCAATTTTGACCCCAGCCCTAGCGTAGTCCATTGCCATTTCTCTGACACCTTGTATGGTTACTAAAGAAAAAATTAGAAGGAGTGACAAAATTAAAATCACTCCATTAAATGCTTTGGTTTTTCTTAACTCCCATTTAAAAAAATCACCCATATTATTTGTAATCCCACGTCCCAGCAGCTTGATCTCCATTCCATACATCTGATTTCAAGATTAATTGCGCTTTATCACCAGCCGAAGCATTTAACTCAAGATAGCTTCCTAGCCAATGATTTGTACTTGTTGACGTTGACAACTTTACAAAAGGAGAAAATTCCGCGATTTGTCCTGAATTACTGAACTGAACTTTTGTCTTGGCAAAGACATAGCCTCTCCCTGTCGTTGCGGTATTGAATTTAACATGGCTTCCATCTACATTAGTTGTTTTGGTTCGCCAATTTACAGCAATTTTTTCCCCGTTCCACCAAGGCAAGTCTACATTAAAATCAGAAACTCCGGCAAATGCTGTCGAAAACAAAATCATAAGTATGAAAAAGGAACTTAGTTTTATTTTTAAACGTTTACTCATTACAACTTCTCCTTAAGAATAATTTGTTTAAATTTTACCATAATCAAACATCTTGGTCAATATTTCAGTATTGAACCCTCTAAGAATGTTGTCAATTCACTCTCTGAGAGGTTTTTTGAACTGGAGAAGAATATCTTTGCATAAATACTCAAAGATAAACGAAACGTATTAGTGCTGTTAGACTTATTTTCGCACAAATGTTTGAATAGCTCGTATCAAGATGTGAAACAAATAGGAAGATGCAAGTGAACTACTCACCACTTAGCTAAACCTAACGGATTTAACGCTTGAAGTGGGAACTTCTTGGGAATAGAGCATACTTGATAGCGTATTTCTTTACTAGCAGCGGTGTCTCTTATTAAAACATGTTTTCTCCATGGGATCCATCTTCAGGATTTCTTGGATGATCATTGTCAGTACATCGACTGACTTTTTTAATCAACCGGTTCAGGGATCGGATATATTTTGGAATATGGCTTATAGCCGGAGTATTTAGACAAGGAACAACACCTCCATACTTTATAATCCTATTGTCTCAAGATATGAAGGTGGTTTCTATATGGAATCTATTTTACGCTTACAGTAGAGAGTTCTAAGCTTTATAACAAACAAAAATGGACTATCTAGAATCCAAATGGTGTTCTCGATAACCCACTTTATTTGCGCTGTTTGCGCCATCACCTTGTTTCCATGTATGCGCTGGCACCCAGTCTCACAAGAGATGCCACATCGGTCAGAGCATTCTCCACATTCAGTTCAGGATCTTCAGTTTTTCCCTAGGAGAAGATGTCGTTCTTGTGGTAATCCTTAAGATACATGGATATACCTATAAAACAGAGGGTTCAACCATTGAAAGACTACCTCGAATTAATTGATATACCTTGTCGCATTGACGGGCTAGATTTAAATCATGGGTGACCAGAACAACCGCTTTATTCTTATTATCTACCATGTCTCGCAAATGTTTCATTACAATGCGAGAGTTTTCTGCGTCTAAGGAGCCCGTTGGCTCGTCAGCTAAGATGATCTTTTGGTCGCAAATCATACTGCGGATAATTGCAATGCGTTGGCGTTCACCACCAGATAGTTTCTTTGTTTTTGTTTCAAGTTTGTCCTTCACCTGAAGAGATTGAGCTAACACCTTTACTTTATCTCGATACTCCTTTGCAGACTTTTTCTGCTTACTGTATAAAGTGGGTACAAGAATGTTTTGCATTGCACTATCATCCTCAATGAGTGCAAAATCCTGTACAATGTATCCAAAATATTGATTACGGACTTGACACCGTTTTGCATCATTTAAGTCGTTAGCATTTTGACCATCCACTATAATCTCGCCTTCATCAGGCGCCATAACAATGCCCATTAGATTCAACAGTGTTGTTTTTCCACTTCCAGAAGGACCAACGATGGCAACCATTTCTCCGGCATGGATATCTAGAGAAACATCTGAGACCGCCCGTACCAAATCATCATGATCTATAAAACTTTTACTAACATGGCGAATCGATAATAATTCCATTAATAATCCCTCCTTAGGTTTTGCAAACTATTTAAAGTGCCAATTCTGCGCTTAACGTAAGCAGCTGCAAATGCATATAACCCTGCAATTAACAGAATCATGAACGGTAATTGATACCACATGGCCAAATCATTTACAACTAGAACAAAGATAAATCCAATCAAGGGAAGAATATTTAATACAAGTACAAAACCACCCACTCGACGTTGAATAAGGGAAATGGGTGCACCATATAGATGATGGACCGTATAATCGATCACATGAACTTCAATCATGCGAATTGTGTTAATTAATAATAGAAAGATTAGAAGAATCCCAGCTAGAATATAAAACGTCATCAAGAGTCGATGTGCGCGTAAAGAAGGGTTGGTAGTAATCTGCGTGAAATCATCCGTTGAGGTTCCTTTATATAAAGTTCCAAATTGGTTGTAAAATAACCCCTGAAGTTCCTCAACTTCTATATTCGACGGATTTACAAGAACCATACGCTGAAACGCCTCATTATCTAATCCCCACCAAGGGAACATATTATCTACTGCTTTAAAATCTTTCGTTGTAAGAACCAAGGTGTTTGACAACAAAGAGCTACCAGCCTCTATATAATGAAGAGGGTGAAACAAACTAAAATCTGAAGGTATTGTATTGACTACTTTTATTTCCTTTCCTGCTAGTTCCACTGTACTACCCACATCTTCTGAGCTTATTTCTGGTACAAATAAAGCCATTGATTCACTTGAGTCTAAGCCTGCTAGTTTTTCATATTGCCCAAACAAAACAAGTATCTGCTTATACTTATCATCTACATACCCATCGTTACCGACAAAAACAAAGCTACCAGCCTTCCCCTCACTAGATAAACTTTCCTGAAGATAATTCATTTTATCTGAGAAACTCGCTATTGGTTTTTCTGTGGAATCAGATTCATTAGGAGCCCTTTCCATTTCAGTTACCATTAAATTGAACATAACCACATTATTCTCAATAAATGATTCAATAAAAGAAAACTGTTTACTTACAGAAGAAAAACTAATGGATAAATACACAATGGCCATGGCTGTCATAGTAACAACTACGGTATAAAAGAATGCCCAAGTCCATTCCTTTCGAAGATCTTTTAAAATCTGCTTTAGTATCATATCAATAAGCTCCCACCTGTTCACGATTCATCCGTTTCCAATCAAAAAAACATAGAACCTGAACCAAAGTTATAAAGATTACATTGCAGATTCCACTAAAGATAGCAATATCAACATAGGCCGTCTGATGAATTAAGTTGAGCTGTGTTTTTCCTAAAATAAAGCCCAAAAATGTACCCATAAGGGCGATGGCAATAAGTTTAATTAGAATCTTTATGAATAAAGACAGGTAGGTGGCCCCATATAGGTGGTGAATGAGAAGATACCGGTTACTCTCTCGATACATCATATAAACCGCAAACACCGCACAAAAGATGACGCCAATAAAGGTAAATAGCATAGAACGTGAAACAAAATCATCAAAAACCATTCGAATGATGACGTTTAGGCTGTTTAAGCCAGCAGAACTATAGGTTTGAAATTCCATGCTTCGATCGGACTTTTCTATAATTTGCCCTAAACGGTCAAGAGCTACTTCCTCATCGACATTGGTGAACAACAACCCTTCCATTTCCGTTATATCAATTAGTGGGTAATAAAAAAAAGAATCGCCCTGAAAAGTAGGTAAGTTTTTGTCATCAAATTTACCTGCAATTTGATAGTTAAATACCCCAGGGAAAAGAATATCATCCTCTATATAGCTTCCTAAATGTCCCCTGCCACCTTGTACAAGTGCCGTTTTAGGATCTTTTCTTGTAAAGGAAAGCCCCAACGTCTCATCAAACCATCCTGCATAGTCCACAGCTGCAATCCCCGCTGCAGAAAATCCTTTATAAAAAAGAACCGCATGGTTTTCAGCAGCCCATGTTTCTAGCTCTTCTCTCAATATTTCGAGGTTTTCTTTTTTTGTCCTCCCTGCTCGTTCTCATAGGAAGGTCCAAATACGACCATTCCAGTAAAATCATCAGACGCCGAGTCATAATGGAAGTTATAAACAAAATAAAAAAATACAGTTGAGAGCACAAATGCAAAAAATAAAGCTCCCAAAGAAAGTAACATCCCTTTTTGTTTCCCCATATCTTTATCCTTCATGTTTTATTTGTGAACTACTCACCACTTAGCTAAACCTCTCGGTTTTAACGCTTGAAGTGGGAGCTTCTTGGGAATAGAGCATACTTGATAGCCTATTTCTTTACTAACAGCGGTGTCTCTTATTTACCAAGCTATCCCCGTAGTTCCTACGGTTCTTGTTTTATCTAAGATCGTGATTTTAGTCTCAGTCCCTCGCACAAGATGTTAAGGCTAGCGTTGATATCTCGGTCGTGATGAGC
>JAAZGI010000378.1 GCA_012511315.1 Clostridium sp. | reverse complement strand
CCTTCTGCTGTTGTTGTGCCTTCTGTCGATGTTCCTGGACCGGCCGTACTTGTTGGGGTTGATGGTGTACAACCTGCAAGAACGGACCCTGCCATTACAACGGGTAGAAGAAGTGATACGATTCTTTTCTTCATTTACTAATCCTCCTTAGATTTATCAAAATGAGTTTGACCCATTAAAGATTAAACTTATATTACCACATCAAACCATCTTTATACAATATTTATAAGTCATTTTTAATTTTTCTGACCATTGTAACGTTTAAATGCAGCAAGATATATTCATCTGACCTCATAATTATACATCAGAATAGCATACTTCTCAATAAAAAAGGCTTTATCTGCCAATTCCTTACACTCTGATTAAATAACAATGCATAATTGCTAAACTGTTAAAGCGCCACCGAGGCACCGTAAAAAGACAAAAAAAATTTACTTTTTTAACTATCTTAAATTTCTGAAAAGGAACATAATTAAATACTTCTTTAATCTTTTGATCAAATTCAAAGGATTAGTATCTTTGTAATCCTTTTATATTACCAAGTTGCCTATGGAGCCTTAATGTTAAGAACTCAAACATTACTACACTTATTGTCTGAGCCTACCTTTAACAGAATGAGTTTTAGCCTCCATGATACTGCAGTTTATGATTTCCCCAGAAAAATCTTCCTTGGCCTCTATTTCAACTTCAACAAAGTTTTCTGTGAAGCCCTTTGCTAGCTGGCCGTCCCATCGTTCCATCAAAACCTGATGGTCTTGTCCCACCATCCCTCGATGGAAGGATTCTTCATTCTTGTTCGATAAACTTTGAAGTTCTCGACTGCGCTCCTCTTTGATGGTGCCATGAACTTGATTGGGCATTGAAGCTGCCGGTGTCCCTTGGCGAGGACTATATTTGAATATATGTGTTTTCGTCAATGCAATCCGCTCTAAAAAAGAAACTGTTTCTTGATGTTCTTCCTTTGTTTCACCTGGAAAACCTACTATGACATCTGTCGTTATTGATACATCAGGAATTTCCCGCCGCAATGCATTAACCACTTTTTCGTAATCTGAAGCTGTGTATCGACGATTCATTCGCTTCAGAACGGAATCAGACCCAGACTGTAAACTTAAATGAAAATGTGGGCATAACTTTTTAAGGCGCTTAATTCTCGCTAAACGTTCACCTTGAAAAAACATTGGCTCAATGGAACCTATTCTTATACGCAAGAGGCCCTCTACCGTTTCCAACTCTTCCAATAAATCCAGTAGGTCATAGCCCCTATCTTTTCCTAATAGGAGACCAGCTTCTTTCGATGCTTTGTCCATACCATATGATGCAATATGAATTCCAGAGAGAATAATCTCTTTGAATCCATGATCGACAAGTTCATGAACTTCTTCTAAAACTTGTTGACGATCCTTACTTGAAATACCTCCTCGGGCATAAGGAATCATGCAATAACTACAAAAGCGATTGCAACCATCCTGTATCTTTAAAAACGCTCTGGTATGATCTTTATAATCTCTAACCTCTAGAGGTTCAAATTCTTGAGAAGTTAAAACATCAGTAACTTCGATTAATTGTTCTCCCGTTGCTCGGCTACGATTTGCAAATTCAACAATTCGCAACTTGTTCCGTGAACCTAATACAATATCAACACCTTCCAAGGCGGCAATTTCTTCCGGTGCAACTTGAGAATAGCAGCCAACTACACAGATCACCGCTTCCGGGTTCTTGCGCCTTGCTCGGCTGATCAATTGACGCGACTTGCGGTCCCCCATATTTGTCACTGTGCAGGTATTAATCACATATACATCCGCTTTTAGATTAAATGCAACAACTTCATAGCCATCAGCACGGAACAGTTCCATCATCGCTTCAGAGTCATAGATATTGACCCGACATCCTAACGTCTCTAGAGCCACTTTTAATGGTTTCATTTTATTCTTTCTCCTCCCCTGCCATATCTCCCGCAATATATTGAAGGATTGATACAACGCTTAAAGCGCAAGTTTCCGTCCGTAAAATTCGCGGACCTAATGTAATAATGTTGGCACCCTGATCTTTTAGCCATTGAATTTCAGATTCTTCAAACCCGCCTTCAGGCCCCACAACAACCCCAATTTTAGTGGCTGCCATAACCTCTGGCTGAATAGATCTAATCCCCGCACCACTCATCTCTTCATAGGGAACAATCACTAAATCCAATGACTTAAACTCATCGCTTAAATCTCCTATGGCAATTGGTTCAGCCACTTCCAAAAGGCAAGTGCGACGTGCTTGTTTGCCAGCTTCTAAACTAATTCTGCGTAACCGATCAAGTTTTTTATAACTATTACGAACTTCAGGTACCACTCGATGGGTGAGCATAGGCACTAATCGAACCGCTCCAAGTTCGGAAAGTTTTTGAACGATTAAATCCATTTTTTGCCCCTTGGGCAAACCTTGAAATACAGTGATTTTTATGGGGCTTTCATTGCTTTGATCTGATTTAGAAGTCAGTTCCACTAAAACCTCTTCCTTATTTACATGGCTAATTCGGCCAAAATAATCCACGCCTTTTAAATCATTCACCAAAACATCATCACCAGCTTTTAGACGCAAAACTTTCCAAGCATGTTTTACATCAGGCCCGGTGATTCGAGCACTTACATTATTTATATCTTCTGTAAAAAATTTATGCAAAGAATCTTCCTCCCGACAAATGATAAAGCAAAAATTCTAATTTTAATCATAAATGAACTCTTTAAATCCTTGCTTTTAAGATTATATCACGTATATTCTCGAATTATTCATATATAAATTGACATAGTGTGCTATAATAGAAACTAGTCTACTAGATAGACGAAGACCAAAGGAGATGTTTTATTTAATGAAAGAAGGAATTGTAAAATGGTTTAATCAGGAAAAAGGCTATGGATTTATTGAAGTCCCCGGTGAAAAGGACGTATTCGTTCACTACCGTGCCATTATTTCCGATGAAATGAGAAAATCCCTCGACGAAGGCGATCGAGTAACATTTGAAGTTGAAGATGGTCCTAAAGGACTACAAGCCGCTAATGTTAAGAAGATGAACGACGAGTACTAAAATGTACTAAAAACCACCTAAGTTTCACATTGTTGAAAACTTAGGTGGTCTTTTTTTACCCTTTTTTCAAAATCAGTCTCTCATTAGGGTTTCTTGATTTTTAAAGTTGAGCCACCACAGCTCGCCAATCATTCTCGTCTCGAACTTCGATGATTTTAAAACCAGCCGCTTTTAATGCCTGAACCACTTCTTGTTCTCGTCCATGAATAATTCCTGATCCAATAAAAAGTCCGTCTTCCTTGAGAACGCGATTTAAGTCAGTTGATAGATGAATAATCACATCAGCAATAATGTTTGCTACCACAATATCAGCCTTTCGAGTTGTCTCATCTAAAAGATTGCCTTCACGAACTTCAATCTTAGCTTCTTTATTCAACTTTACATTAATGCGAGCTGAATCAACGGCAACAGGATCCAAATCAATGGCCAAAACATCCTTAGCGCCTAGTTTAGACGCTGTAATCGCTAAAATACCAGAACCTGTCCCTACATCAAAAACAGTTTCGCCGCCTTTTATGTAGTCCTCAAGAATTTCCATACAAAGTCTGGTGGTTTCATGAGTACCTGTTCCAAAGGCCATTCCAGGATCCATTTCAATTATAAGATCCCCTGGTTTTTTTTGATACGCTTCCCAACTTGGTTTAATGACCATCTGTCTGCCCACTGAAACAGGCTTATAATATTTTTTCCATGCAGTTGCCCAATCTTCTTCCAAAACTTTCTTATATTCCACCCGGAAAGGGTTTGGATTAATGCCAAATTCTTTTAAATCTCTAATTTTTCCTTCAATGTAGGAAACATGTTGTTGTACGTTTTCCGTATCTGGGAAGTAGGCAGCAATGACTGCCACATCTTCCCCTTCTGGAAACAAATTAATATCGGCAAAGTCCCAAGTTAGGGGACCTGCTTTTTGGCTTAAAAAATCAGTGGGATCTTCTAAAGAAATCCCTTTTACATCCATCCCATACAAAATAGCGGTAACTGCTTCAATCGCTTCTAAGGACACTACAATTCGAACTTTATTCCATTCACCATTCATAATTATATCGCTCCCATTCTTTGAGTAAATCATGTCTTGTCCGATCAATGCCTATTGGTGTAATGGAAACAAATCCCGCATCCCAAGCTTTTAGGTCACTACCCTCTGTAAAGGGGCGTTCCATTATCATGGCTTGCCGCGTCATTTGAATGCCTTTGGCCCGACCAGTTTTGCTTTTGGGGAAATTCACATTAATAATTGTTTCCTTCTGCCAAAGCTGCTTTTCAAAAATAAAGTCAAGAACTTTTTTCAGTTCATTTTTCGTAACTTCATCATTCCCCATGGTAGAAGAAAAGGCTGCAGCCGGAATTCCATATATAATCGCCTCACTAGCAGCTCCCACTGTTCCTGAATAGTTTATGTCTACCCCTAAATTCGTACCATGATTCACTCCTGAAAGAACATAGTCAAAGGTTAACCCTAACTCTTCATGGGCAGTGATTACACAGTCAGCTGGCTTACCTGGTACATGGTAAGCTTTGATTTTTTTATAGGGCGACTTATACTCCAATACTTGCATCCTCACGCGGCTAATGCCGTGGCTCATTGCGCTCTGTTCCTCGCTTGGAGCCACAATTGTAACGTCACCATAAGCTGTAGCAGCTTCCGCTAAAAGCCATATACCAGCAGCATCGATGCCATCATCATTAGTGATTAAAATTTTGGGTTTCTTCTTAAATAAATTTCTCATCTATTTTTCTCCTAACAACAGTAAAAAATAGTTTTCTAAAAACTTAGTGATATAAACTAAGTCAACCAGCCGTCTTGTTTTAAACAAGTGATTGAAAACTAACATTTATGTTTCCAATGATTGAAGTTCTTCAAAAGTTTCTACTATTATATACTAGCTAATATACCACATAATTTATTAGCTCAAGTTTACTATTCAGTAAACAAAAGGGTGAGATAACCGTTTGCTGGTTTTCTCACCCTTTTATTTCAAATTAGCAAATCAGGCTAATGAAATTGAAGACACTCAGAAATTGAAGCTACTTATAAACAACTTTTTAGCATTCTTTAAAGAACACCAAATTTTCGTTTTTTACCACTTGTTTTTTTCTTTTCAGCCTCTAAACCCGATGCAATCAAATAAGCATTTAATGCATTCTTTTGCTCATTGTTCAGCTTTTGTGGTGTATCAACAATAACATTTACAAACTGATCGCCTCGCTGGTCAGATTTAGAATTAACCACTGGTACTCCTTTGCCCTTTAGACGGAATACCGTTCCTGACTGTGTTCCAGCCGGGATCTTGTAACTTACCTCACCATCCACCGTAGGAACTCTCGTCTCAATACCTAAAGCTGCCTGAGCGATGTCAATGTGTTTATCAATAAAGATATTGGTGCCCTTGCGCACAAAGGTTTTGCTTGGTTTGACTCGAATCACTAAATGAACATCTCCATCCGGACCGCCATTATATCCAGCATTGCCTTGTCCACGCAGCGGGATAACATTATTATTATCCACGCCTTTTGGAATATTTACCGTAACCTTACGCTGGGTTCTTACCCGCTTTTTACCTCGACAAGTTGGGCAAACTTCCTCAATAATCTCTCCATCTCCGTGACAAACATCACAGACTGCTTCACTCATCATGTTCCCAAACATGGTTTGACGCTGAGTTCTGATACGCCCAGATCCATTACACTTGGTACAGGTTCTTTTTTTGGAGGCATCTTTAGCACCTGAACCATTACAGGTTTCACAGGTATCTTCAATGTTTATATTAATCTCTTTAGTTGCTCCAAAGACTGCTTCTTCAAAAGTCAGGTCGAGGTAATACTCGATGCTTTCACCTCGGCGAGGGGCATTCGGATTTTGCTGACGTCCACCTCCACCAGAAAAGCCACCAAAGAACTGGCTAAAGATATCGCCGACATCAAAGCCGTCAAAATCATAGCCTGCATATCCGCCGCCCTGGCCGAAGCCACCATTGAAATCCGTGGTACCGAACTGGTCAAACTGAGCTTTCTTCTGAGGATCCGATAGGACCTGGTAGGCTTCATTTACTTCTTTAAACTTATCTTCTGCAGCTTTGTCGCCCTGGTTCCGATCCGGATGATATTTAATTGCTTTCTTTCGAAAGGCACGCTTTATTTCTTCATCAGTGGCGCCCTTAGTTATCCCAAGCACCTCATAATAATCTTTTTTGGCCATATTTTCTCCCGTCTTTCGTAGTTTTGAGAACCAGGCGGCCTGGTTCTCAAAACAAGTCTATCGTTTATCTTATTCCCTCTGAGCTGATAAAGATGTGAATCCTATCATTTCAGTTTACTATTATAGTTTAACTATTTAACTAGTGTATCAGATATTAGTTGTCTTCTTCAACCTCAAAATCTGCATCCACTACATTATCACCTGTAGGTCCTTCATCCTGGCCGGCTTCAGCACCTTGCTCGGCTCCACCCTCTTGTTGTGCTGCCTGCTCTGCTTCTGCCTGGTAAACCTTAGAGGAAACTTCATAGAATGTAGTTGTTAATTCATCTTGAGCTTTTTTGATTGCTTCTAAGTCTTCTGAATCGTCCAGTGCTCTTAAAGCTTCAAGCTTTTCATTTACTTTGGCTTTATCTGCTTCATCCACCTTATCTTCAAGATCTTTTAATGCTTTTTCCGTCTGATAAAGTGCTTGTTCTGCATTATTTTTAACTTCAACTTTTTCTTTCTTTTTAGCATCTTCTTCTGCAAAACGTTCTGCTTCTTGAACAGCCTTATCGATATCCTCTGATGTCATATTGGAAGAAGCTGTAATGGTGATGTTCGCTTCTTTCCCCGTTGCTTTATCTACCGCAGTTACTTTGACGATACCATTGGCATCAATGTCAAAGGAAACTTCAATTTGAGGTACTCCTCTTGGAGCTGGAGCAATCCCTGACAGAGTAAAGCGACCAAGGGTTTTATTGTCTAAAGCCATCTTACGTTCACCTTGAACTACATGAACATCAACTGATGTCTGTCCATCGGCTGCTGTGGTGAAAATCTGGCTGTTCTTTGATGGAATAGTGCTATTACGCTCAATAATTGGCGTTGCAATTCCACCCATTGTTTCGATACCAAGGGTCAGCGGTGTAACGTCCAAAAGAACGATGTCCTTAACTTCTCCAGTTAAAACACCAGCTTGGATTGCAGCTCCCAATGCAACAACCTCATCTGGGTTAACACCCTTGGTTGGCTCTTTACCAGTAAATTCTTTAACAATATCTTGAACTGCTGGTGTTCTAGTGGATCCACCAACTAGAATCACTTTATCAATATCACCAATTTTTAGCCCAGCATCATCAATTGCCTTCTTCATTGGCTCTTTGGTAGCTTCTACTAAATCCTGGGTCAGCTCGTTGAACTTAGCTCTGGATAAAGATAAGTTAATATGTTTTGGTCCGTTAGCATCCGATGTGATAAATGGCAGGTTAATTTGAGCAGTCGTAGCGGAAGAAAGTTCAATCTTCGCTGATTCCGCTGCATCTTTTAAACGCTGCATGGACATCTTATCTCCAGTTAAGTCGATGCCATTTGATTTTTTAAATTCTTCAGCAATCCACTTAACAATGCGATCATCAAAGTCATCTCCACCAAGTTTTGTGTTCCCATTGGTTGAAAGAACTTCAAAAACGCCATCGCCAAGGTCTAGGATGGAAACGTCAAATGTTCCGCCACCTAAGTCATAAACAAGAATTTTATGAGCATCGTCTACCTTGTCAATTCCATAAGCTAGTGAAGCTGCTGTGGGCTCGTTAACAATTCTTAAAACTTCAAGACCGGCAATTTTACCTGCGTCTTTGGTCGCTTGACGCTGACTATCATTAAAGTAAGCTGGCACAGTAATAACCGCCTGGGTTACTGTTTCTCCCAAGTAAGCTTCTGCATCTCGCTTCATCTTCTGTAAAACCATAGCTGAAATTTCTGGGGCTGTGTATTTCTTTCCGTTAATATCTACCTTATAGTCCGTTCCCATCTGTCGCTTAACGGATGCAATGGTATGGTCTGTATTTGTAATCGCTTGGCGCTTAGCCGTAGCTCCTACTAACAAATCTCCATTCGGCTGAAAAGATACCACCGATGGTGTCGTTCTTGCACCCTCTGAGTTCGGGATTACAACCGGGCTTCCACCTTCCATTACTGCTACAACTGAGTTTGTTGTTCCTAAGTCTATTCCTATTACTTTCGCCATAATTAGCCTCCTAAAGTTTTTACATTTATAGTATTTAAAATTTCATTATTCACTTGATTGTTTTTTT
>JAAZGI010000377.1 GCA_012511315.1 Clostridium sp. | reverse complement strand
CCCACTAGGAGTTCCTATTAACTTTTCACTGGTTAAAGCAGACTCTTTTATTTAACGACTAATAAGTTTTATTAATGGATAATGAATCCCCAGCTCATACCCTTCTTGAAAACGCTTTTTTAAAAATTCAGGGGAGAAATTATAGGTATCTGAAATTTTAAATGGTTCATCGGCAGATATATAACTAATTTGTTCACGGTTTGAAACGGGCAGGCTTTCAATTGTTTTACAATAGTCATCCCGCGTTCCATTATACCCAATTACAATGGTTCGTTCAGACGGATGATTAAAGATTTGTTTGATTAAATTATTGTTGATCATTCCACCGTCTAAATGAAGACCATCATAAACTTTATTGCTCAAATCCTCGTTAAATTTAACGCTTAAATCGTTCTTTTCCGCATAGGTCTTAAACTCTTGATAACTCATTGGTTCATGATTATATGGGAGTAATGAGCTCCAGGCAATCCGCTCAATGGCTGAATCAACTTCGGCATCTTTAATGTTTTCGGTGATTTCTATCAATTGGCCATCTTGCACTTTAGCATAGTTCACATAAAATGCATCGATTTTCTCTGAACGATCCCCGGAAACCTTTTTTAATTGTTCCATCAAAAAAGAATGGTCTATGACTTTACCAGAAAAGGTTAAATCGGCGTAATCTTCCGACATATTCATATAAAGATTTTCCAACTCCTCATAGGCTCCATGAAGAACATACCATCCATTGACTGCTCCAATGGAAGTTCCACCGACAACAGAGTATTCAACGCCTCTTTGCCAAAAAGCACAAAGAACTCCTGCTTGAAAGGCACCCTTAGCGCCCCCACCCTTTAAATATATCCCAAAACGCATTTCCATCAGCTCACTTTATTATTAATAACTTTATGTTAACACTAAATCAAAGTTCTCTAAAACGTTGTTATTGGGATATTATCAATAATTTATGGGTAAAACTGATGTATTTTATTAAACATCTAGTTTTCAATCTTTTTTTAATGGATATAGTATGAGCTGGTTGTTAAATTTATGATGTTAAGTAGATGTTTTCGTAAAAATGGTCACATAACAAAGTAAAATCGTAGCATTTTTTCGAAAACTATTAAGTCCGCCTCACTCATTAAGGACCAATCCTAATATATGGTTTTAGTTTTTCAAAGGTTTTATCTCCAATTCGATTTACTTTTTTTAAGTCTTCCAGCACCATAAAAGGACCTTGTTCGGTTCGGTAATTAATAATATTTTGAGCGGTTACAGGTCCAATTCCAGGAATAGTCGTTAATTCCGATTCACTGGCTGTATTAATATTAACTAAACTGGGGGACTTATTTGAATTTCCTGACTCTGAAGGTGTTGCCGACTGTATGGGGATTCCAAGTTGCATTGCTTCATACTCTGCTCGAGTGGTCCCAAGCATTGGAATTACAACAACCTCTCCATCCGACAACTTTCTCGCTTGGTTCACCCAGTCTAAAGAACCTTGATCTAAAACCCCGCCAGAACGCTTGATTAAATCTGATACCCGGCTGCCTATGGCTAAATCATATATTCCTGGACTATAAACCTGTCCTTTTATTTCACAAATCATGTATTCCGCCCGTTCACTGGTTGTGTTTACTTCCATCGGACTTGTGGCTGAAGAATTTGTCAAGAGTGAACTTTCTTTAGCCTCAGACTCTGCCCTCGTGATGATTTGAACCTCTCCTGTTGTCCCAGCCAGTCTACAGCCACTTAAAATCAGAATACAGGACAACAGCACCAGT
>JAAZGI010000052.1 GCA_012511315.1 Clostridium sp. | reverse complement strand
GAAGGAATAAAATCCCTAGGAAATCATTGAACTATAAAACTCCATTGGAAGTTTTTCTTGAGAATGTATCGGGGTTAAATAATTTCTAGCTTAAATTGACAATCGAGGAATTGTATAGAAAGCATTCAGAAATAGAGGTAAAGAAAATGCATAAACTTAGTAATTTAAGTTTGGAAGAGCAGATCAATTTGAATATCTTGAACTTTATCAACACAATCCATCTCAATAAACTAGATTTTATTGAAACAACCTTCGACTCTGAGTATTTTGGTGAGCTACCCATGACCTTTAAGAAAAATTCAGGTCAAGTGATGGGATTGATAACTGCGACTATCAATGGTGATGTTCGGAAGTACATCTTCAATGATAAAGGGTTTGAAGCTTTAGAGGATCTGCTCAAACTAGCTGACAAATAGCTTGTGAAAATCTACTGTCAAAGTTACTTCAAACGATCTAAAACCTTTGTATATTGTTAAAACGTAGAACATAAGCTCATAAAGGGGATATTCCAAGAAATGATTATACCAATCAAGACAGACACTAATATAACCGTAGACGAAATAGACATCACTGAGACCAGTTTTAAGTCTTTAAATCTTAAAGAATCACATATCGAGGAGTTCATTAGGACAAATATTGAGCTTCTTCTAACCGATGAATCATTATTAATTATCGGAAGTCAAGTAACGAATAGCGAAAAAGGTAGAAGTGACCTCACTGCTATTGATGAAAATGGAAACCTTGTTTTGATTGAGATTAAGCGTGACGTTGATGATATCAGGGCAAGAAAAGAAGAGCTAGAGTTTCAAGCCATCCGTTATGCAGCAGGCTACGCCAAAATTAAAACACCAGATGAACTGGTAGAAAAGATATTTGCTCCCTATGTAACCAAATATACGGAAGAATTTGATCTAGGTGGTCTGACACCTCACGAAAAAGCAACGAGGATTTTAGAGTCGTTTCTGGACAAGAACAATGCCTTAAAAACATTTAATAAGAAACAGAGGATTATTTTAATTTCTTCATCATTTGACCGTCAAACTGAATCAGCAGTCGCTTGGCTTATTGCTAATCATGTAGATATTAGTTGTTTTACTTTAAAGCCTCTAAAAGTTGGAGCAGGCTTGTTCCTGGAAATCAATAGGTTGCTTCCACCGCAGCTCCTTAAGGATTTCTATGTTGAAATAAGTGAAAAGAAAACTGCTGAAGTTAGGAGTGAAGGATCTACGGGGATTACTAGAACCTATCTGCCCAGAATGGATAAGCTATTTGAATGGGGACTTCTTAAAGTCGGAGATTTCGTGGTTATTAAAAACTTTGATGATGGTGGTTCAGCAGTTGTCAGAGATTTTAGAACTGTAGAATTTCACGGAGAAGTCATGACTTTTAACAATTGGGCAGAAAAAGTTACTGGATGGTCAGCAGTTAATATTTATGAGTGGACTCTAATTAAGGGTGAAACTAAAACCCTTGATCAAAAGCGTCGAGAAAAAATGGCAGAATTAGAAGAAATGAGGGGATAGCTATGGCTACTAAGTGTAAAGATTGTGAGTTTTGTATCCCACATGATGAATTTGGTTTTGTTTGTGCCGATGCATATTACGGTGAAGACATATCCGATTCATTAGATGAAGTAAAAGACTGTTATTCAGAAAGTTTCGCAGCCTTCATGGAAAGATGTAAACAAGAAGAGATTCCCTTTTTCCCAGGAACAAAATTATCGCAAATTAAATTAGACGGAAGAAAGAAAATTGAGTTGATTGATCAAGAGGGCACAGTAATAAGTATAAAAGCATCTAATGCAAAAAAGATGATGCCTGACATTGAAGTTGAGCGAATAATCTTTCAAGACACCTATCAGGTTAAAACCATTTTTGATTCGAAACCTTTTAATGGACGCCAATATCTGATAATAAAATAAAATTTACAGATGAATTGTGCAGAATATCCCTAGGTGCATCAGCGAATAATTTGTGAGCACGAAATAGGGAATCCTTAAACAGAGATAAAAAGAAGACCAGGACAGGCAGTTTCCTAGCTGCTAGTCAGGGTCTTTTTTTTTGAGGGTTTAGATAAGGTGTCTTTGACTTCTTATTAATCATCTAGAAATAATGACTAGTTTATTTTGGGTTGATGTATTCTAGCAATTATTGTTTGCGATGAACTAAAAAGGAGTTGTTTCAGGCAAAGTACAAATGGAATTTAGATGAGCTGAATAAGGCATTAAAAATGACTAGGGGATTCAAAAAGAGAATAATGAGTAAAGAGAAAATGGTAGAGAAAGGTCTGTTATGGAGTTAGTTTGTGTTAGTAGTTTCTTAATTGATGATTTATTGATAGATTTTGCTTTAAAGTTTACTGATTTGATAGTGTGTTTTTCGGCTTTTTTGCATTGACATGAAAATGAAAACGTTATATTATTGGTTTAACAGAGATAGGGAACATGTTCCATATTGGACAGTAGAGAGTTAAGGAGGTGTGAGGTGGCTTCGATCCGTGACATTGCAAAAAAAACTGGTTTAAGTATTTCAACGATTTCTCGATACATTAATTCCTCTGGGTATGTGAGTCCTAAGTCAGCGGAGCGAATCCAGGAAGTGATTGCAGAGTTGGATTATATTCCCAACCGCAATGCTCAAGCAATTTTTAATAAGAAGTCCGGCAGTATTGGCTTGGTCATTCCCAGCTTAGTGAATCCATTTTTCGCTGAAATGGCTACAATCATTGGTAATCGAATTCAGGATAGTGGCTATGGCTGCGTGCTGGCTTTTACAGAAGATGATCCTAACAAAGAAGCAGCCGCCCTTGATTTATTAAAAGGCTACCGGGTGGATGGAGCTATTATTGCTAGGGGCTGTAATCTAGAAGAACTTAAGAAATTAAACATGCCCATCGTTTCTTTTGAAACCATCATCTCAGAGGATATCATCACCATCAGTGCAAATAACTACCAAGGTGGACGCCTTGCCTTTGAACATCTATATGAAAAAGGTTGCAAAAAATTGTTACACATCAAAGGACCCAATCGGTTTGAAGCGACGGAGAATCGTAGTCGAGGCTTTCAAGAGGCCGGGAAAGATTCTGGAGTTCAAGTCGATGTCCTCGCTTTTAATACGGATTACCTCTTGGGTGAAGACTTTGATGCCGAGCTTGGATAAGTTAATTTTTCTAACTATGATGGGATCTTTGTTTTTAATGATATCAATTGTATTTATGTGATCCATTACTTAATGCGCCAGGGATTTTCAATCCCCGAGGATATTCAGGTTGTTGGCTTTGATAACTCCTACTTATCAAGCATGAACTTACCCAGTCTGACCACCATCGAGCAGTCAGCGGTTGAAATAGCTGAAACCACTTATAACTGTCTGGTCGATTTAATCAATGGCAGCTGCCAGTCAACAGAGGATCAGCAAATACCAGTTCAACTCATTAAAAGAGAAACGACTCGTTAGTTCTTT
>JAAZGI010000051.1 GCA_012511315.1 Clostridium sp. | reverse complement strand
TTTTCGAAAAATCATCAAAGCAGAACCAACTTTGCTTTACTTTAAAGGCGAGTACCTAACCGATAACCTGAGAAAAATGCGGATATCGAAAGACGATGTCCAGCAGGAAGTCAGAATAGGGGCAGGCAAGACCATTGAGAACATTGATGCCGTGATTTTGGAAGCTAATGGAAAATTATCCATAGTAACAAGTGAGTCAAAGGATGATATGGCTCAAATGGAAGAGTTTAAATAAATGAAAAGTAGCTAAGAAACTATATCGAAAATACATCGAAACAGATCGAAACAGATCGAAACAGATCGAAACATTATTCAAAAATAAAATAAAATAAAACTAAATTATAGATACAAGGAGATTATGATGGGAAAAAGAGTCGTCCTCGGGATGTCCGGGGGAGTAGATTCCTCTGTTGCCGCTCATCTCCTCAAAGAGCAGGGTTATGAAGTAATTGGAATAACCATGCAGGTATGGCAGGAAAATGAAGAGTATACAGAAAGGGAAGGCGGTTGCTGTTCCCTTTCTTCTGTTCATGACGCACGGATGGTGGCAGATCGAATTGGAATTCCATTCTATGTCATGAACTTTAAAGAGGTTTTCAAAGAAAAGGTCATTGACTACTTTATTGAAGATTATTTGGAGGGCGTGACCCCCAACCCTTGCGTTGCCTGCAACCGCTTCATCAAATTTGATGAGCTCTTAAGGAGAGCCGAAGGTCTCGGCGCAGACTATGTTGCAACTGGCCACTACGCCAAAATTTATGAAGAAGATGGACGCTTTGTCCTAGAAAAAGCAGAGGATGATCACAAAGATCAAACCTATGCCCTATATAACCTGACCCAAGAACAGTTAGGAAAAACCCTAATGCCATGTGGCGAATATACTAAAGATAAAATCCGAGAAATAGCTAATGACTTGGACCTGATTGTGGCCAACAAGAAAGATTCTCAAGACATTTGTTTTGTAGAAGATGGCAACCACGGGAACTTTGTTTACTCCATGGTGCCAGAAAAGAAAAACCCAGGAAACTTTGTTGATAAAACCGGTAAAGTCTTAGGTACCCACAAGGGAATCGCCTATTACACCATCGGTCAGCGCAAGGGCCTAGGCCTCGCTTTAGGTACACCAGTGTTTGTCATGGGTATTGATAAAGAAAAAAATGAAGTCATCATCGGAACCGATCAGGACCTCATGAATGACACCTTAATCATTGACGAAGTCAATCTTATCATGGTGGATCAGCTAACCGAACCGGTAGAACTAACGGGTAAGATTCGCTATGCAGCGAAACCAGCTGCCTGCACCCTCTATCCAATGGAAGACGGTCGCATCAAAGCTGTCTTTAAAGATAAGCAACGAGCCATTACCAAAGGGCAAAGCGCCGTCTTTTACGATGGGCTGAAAGTGTTTGGTGGCGGAATCATCCGCGAAATATATTAAACAAAGATCTCTAAAAGATAAGCTTAGGCGTTTCTTTTAGAGATTTTTTCAATTAAACGCTTGCTGGAACCAGTTCTAGTTAAAGTTTCTCGCGAAAAACAATTAGCGACTAAATTTTCTGAAGGTTCATGGAGTTTAATTTTTACTAGGTTTTAGATTCATTCCTAATTAGTTTGTTTTTGATTGTAATAATTCCCTACTTTGTCTATATTCGGTATAAAATGTTCCGTTTATAAACAAATTAAGGTTAAAAATGGTAAATTATGGTATAATAAGCTGAAACATAAAATAAAGTGAAATAAAAAAGCGGTTTATTTTAAATCAAAAAAGCTATCTACAAAAGACTAGCACAAGACAAAGGCTAGCGATAATAATTGAATTTAAAGGAATGAACATCTAATGACCTTAAAAGAGTATCCATATTTCAAATCTGTTTGAGCATTAGAAACAAAACGATATTTATCTATTACAGTGATTGAGAACTCTTGGAATACCATCTATTTGTGGTTTAAACTAGGATTTTATTGGTCATCCCTAAATCAT
>JAAZGI010000376.1 GCA_012511315.1 Clostridium sp. | reverse complement strand
TGGCTTTAAAGGGCTTAAAAAGCCACCGCTTCTCACCTGATAAGTGATTTGGCGGTGGCCTTTGCATTTTTAAAACTACATGGCAACAAGTTAGCGATTCAACAAATCCTTCTTTTCCAAGTATTCTTCTTCATCAATTTCACCATTGACAAATCGCTCGTTGAGTCGCTCTAATGCTCTATTGTTTTCAGGCTTATCCTTTTTTTGACTATTTCGCCAAATCATATAAACCGAAAAGATTATTAAAATAACTATTATAAGAGGGATTATCCACATAAGTGGTCTATTCGTTCCCATGTGGTTGAATCGATCAAAAAATCCATTCGGCCCCATGTTGTTAAATCGATCAAACATAATATTTACTCCTTTCATTATTTCACTAAGAATTGTCCCATCATTCCTGCGTCTTCATGCTCTAAAATATGACAATGATACATAAACAACCCTTTCTTTCTGAATCGAACTAGAATCCTTACTTCTTCACCTTGTTCTAAAAGGACTGTATCTTTCCAGCCTCTTTCATTTGGAGGTGGGGTCCTTCCATTTCTTTCAACAATCCTAAATTGCACCCCGTGAATATGGAATGGGTGAGGGCTTGAGTTCATCATGCCCATGCCTCCCATACCGGAAGATTCATTTTGAATGATCCACTCTTCTAAATCCAACAAGTTCAACTCTTCATCAATGCGATTCATGTTCATTTGCTTGCCATTAATTGAAACCATAGGCCCCATTCCACTCATCACAAATTTTCTAGTAGCCACGATGTCATCCCGGTTATAGTCAACTAATTTGACTAGGTTTTTCGGAATTTTTGCTGACTGATTGGTTTGTTCTGTAATTTTAATTTTCATTAAATTCGATTTGAAATCTCGCAAGTTTAATTCATTGCCCACCTGATAAGATGTCAAATCGATTAAAATTTCTGCCCGTTCACCAGACGCCAGTCTTAAACTAGACATTTCAATACTGGTCTCTAAAAAACCACCATCAGAAGCTATTTGGTAAAAGGGTACCCTGTTAGAAAAATTAAACAGATAGGATCTTGCATTGGATCCATTTAAAAGTCGTAATCTGATCACTTCGTTTTTAACTTCCAATACGGGATTTATGGTTCCATTTATTATAATTTGGTCGCCCATAAATCCATTCATTTGATCACTCATGCTTAATTGGTAGGGTATTTCTCCTTGAGTTGTAAACCGCTTGTCTTGAACAACCAATGGTATATCATTGACACCATAATCTTTGGGAATATCTAGATTGTTAGATTGTTCATCGTCAATATAGAATAACCCAGCTAAGCCTTTATATACTTGCTCACCAGTTTTATGCAGTAAATGAGGGTGATACCAAAGGGTAGCTGCTGGTTGGTCGATGGTGAAGTGAGGTTTCCAACTAGTGCCCACTTCTATTACTTGATGTGGGCCCCCATCATTGTCGCCATCCACTTCCAAGCCATGCCAATGTACAGTAGTCGGTTCATTTAGTTCGTTAAACACATTAATTTTAACTTCATAACCGCGTTCTACTCGGATGACCGGACCAAGATAGTTTCCATTGTAACCTAGGGTATCCACTTCAAACCCCTGGAAAAAAGTCGTTTTCCCATGCTTTGCATATAGATCAAATTCAGCTTTTCCTGGTTCTGGATTTTTATCCTCCAGCAGTGGTGGAATCTGTAATTTATCTGTTTGATTATTTGTAGAGATCACAGGTGGCTGTTGTGTGCCTTCTTGACCAAATGGAAAGAAACTTTCCCCTTCGCCAAGAAAGTAACCAGCATATAAAATTAAAGCAATAAATGAGAGGGTTAGAACTAGATACCATTTAAAATTTTTGTTCATTCGGTCACCTCGATTATTTTGCCTGGTTTCTCCAGTTTTAAAAGTTTTGCATTGATTGCAACAATCACAGTACTTAGTGACATTAATACCGCTCCAACTGCGGGAGAAATAATAATTCCAACGCCTGATAGGACGCCAGCTGCTAGTGGAATTGCAACTACATTATAGCCTGTTGCCCAAATTAGGTTTTGCACCATTTTTCGATAAGTGGCTCGACCAAAATCAATCAGTGAGACCACATCTTGAGGATTGGAGTTTACCAAAATAATATCGGCTGTTTCAGCTGCTACCTCGGTGCCTGAACCAATGGCAATTCCAACGTCAGCTTGAGCCAGAGCTGGTGCATCATTCACGCCATCTCCTGTCATAGCTACAAATCTGCCCTCAGCTTGTAGTTCTTTAATTTTCTCCTGCTTTTCTTCTGGTAATACTTCAGCAAAATAGCCGTCTAAGCCCAGCTCTTCCGATACTAATTTAGCTGTATTTTCATTATCCCCTGTTAACATCCAAGTTTTAATGCCTTCTTCTTTAAGTCTTTTAATCGCCTCATAGGATTCTGCTCGGATTTTATCAGACAAACCAATGGCTGCAATGAGCTCATGTTCAATCAATAAGAATACGTCAGTTGACACACCATGTTCCGGCAAGTCGGTTGGCACTTTAATGTTGTTTTCTTTTAAATAGCCTGGGCTTACCACCATAACCGGTTTGCCCTCAAGGGTAGCTTCTACCCCTTTACCTTTAATGGCCTGAAAATCATTCATTTTGCGCAGGGATAATCCAAGGTCTTTTTGTTTTTTCATTATACCTGTGGCGATGGGATGTTCTGAGTTTTGCTCTAGACTGGCTGCAATTTCAAGAACTTCATTCTCAGTGTAGGTGTTATTAAAAACTTCGATGAAATTCACAGCAAACTCACCATGAGTGAGGGTTCCTGTTTTATCGAAAACTACCGTATCAATCTTTCGGGAGTTTTCAAATTGTGTACGATTACGTATGAGCAAGCCGTTTTTAGCCGATTGCGCCGTTGAACTGGCAACGACTAAGGGGGCCGCTAATCCCAGTGCGTGGGGACAAGTTATTACCATAACTGTAGCCATTCTAGCAATCGCATAGGCAAAATCCCTTGTTAACAGATACCAGACAATTAGGGTGATGAACCCAACGATCAGAGCGATAATCGTTAACCAAAATGCCGCCTTATCCACTAAGGCTTGGGTTTTAGATTTCGACGCCTGGGCTTTTTGAACCATGTCAATTACTTTTGAAAGGTAAGAATTATCGCCAATATCTTTCAAAACCACTTCTAAGGAACCATCTCCATTAATTGACCCGCCAATTACTTTTGAGTCTTTTTGTTTTTCAACTGGTTTTGATTCACCTGTTAACATGGATTCATTGATATGACTGGAACCTTTCACAATAATCCCATCCGCTGGGAACTTTTCACCTGGTTTAACCAGTATCTTATCTTCAGATTTTAGGTTGCTAACATCTGTTTCTATCACTTGGCCATCTTTTATTAAATGAGCTGTATTCGGCATCAGTTCCGCCAGTTTATTCAAGGCATCCGATGCACTTAAGACCGATCTCATTTCAATCCAATGACCTAACAACATAATGTCGATTAAGGTTGCTAATTCCCAAAAGAAATCATTGCCTTCTAGGCCGAAAATGGTTGCAGTACTATATAGGTAAGCAACTGAAATTGCCATAGCAATCAAGGTCATCATGCCAGGGGTTTTTTCTTTTAATTCATCTACTAACCCCTTTAAAAATGGCCAGCCACCATAAAAGTAAATAAAGGTCGATAAAGCTAAAAGCACATAGTTACTTCCAGGAAAACTAATCTCTAAGTTAAACCACTCTTGAATCATCGGTGATAGCAAAAGGATTGGAACGGTCACAATCAGGGAAATCCATAGCCTCTTTTTAAAATCTTTTATCATCATCTCATGATGACTTTGGTGGTCGTGATGATGACCGCCATCGTGACTGTGATTGTGGTCTTGACCTTTATGGTGACTATGGTTGAGCTCTTGTTTAGGCTGATC
>JAAZGI010000375.1 GCA_012511315.1 Clostridium sp. | reverse complement strand
GGTACTCCATAATGCCGAAGTTGTCCTAATAGAAGTTGCGGAATCGGGAATGCATAATCTGGATTACTGCTTAAATTTGTGTCAAGAGATACGTGGTTTAGTGCCTGAGTGTAAATTAATAATAATGTGCTCAGAACAGGACGAAGAGAGCGTAAAACGAGTCATCAAGGCAAAGTGGGAAGGAAAGATTGATGATTTTGTTTTTTATGATGTAACGATGGATTACTTGGTATCCAAATTAAAGAGCATATAATGCTAAACCATACTAGGGAGTTCATACAACTAGGTGAAATAAAAATAGAAATCCGAAACAACATGTCATAAGAATTCTGTGTTTTATAAAGAAAAACTGCCCGTTACGGCTAGGGTATAAAGAATGAAGCCGTGACATAATAATTGTAGGAAGTTTATTATTATTTTATGTTTGGAGGAGAATTGTAATGAAACGAGTTTTATCATTTTTAATGGCGGGAATGATGGTGTTGACAGTGGGAGCGTGCAGCAATGGAACCGACAAGCCGGAAGACGGGAAAAACACAATAACGGCGGGAACAACCATGGCTAGCGGTGTCGGAAACCAAGACCTTGATATTTACAAATATACAGTTGACGTGGAGGAACTGGATGGATTTGCTCGTCCTGATGAGTATCCTTGGATTCCAGCAGAAGAATTTAAGGCATCTTTTGAAAGGATGAAAGATTTAAATATGAATGCGGAAATAGAAACGTATCAAGATGCAGTAGATATTTTTGGAGTGGAAGGTGCTTACTATAAGAATTGTGATTATGATGATGGGATGGAAAAGTATAAGTATTTTAGTTGGTATGCCGATGATGAAACCAGTGTCTTAATGACATTTAAAGTTAATGAAGAAGACTTGAATTTTTTTGCTTGGACGGGTGCTGGAATTAACTAAGAAAGTTCTAAAGGCTATAACGATGATATTGATGTGCATACTGATTAATTAAACAAAAAGGGCTGGAAAGGCGATAGATGAGCTTTTTCAACCCTTTTTTTACGTCCTCAATATTAAATATTTTTTTCGTTTGCGGAGTGTTTTTGAAGCCTAATCGATAAGGTGGTAATTTTAGAGTAGGAGGAATACAAAATATGGGTTAAAATGAGTATATGACTAGAGGTCCTTTTATGTTAAGGAGGGAAAAATATGACCAATACTAGATGGACTAAAGATGAAATACAAGAATTAAAATTTAAATTTTCCCAAATGACGCCGGTAGATATTGCGGATTATTTTGATGAATTTAATGAAGAACAGCGGGCAATCGCCATTTCTTTATTAGATAAAACAACACTAGCAGAAGTTTTTTCTGAATTTAGTGCTGACCAAAAAGAAGAAATGATTAACACCCTTTCGCAACCTGAGATTACTGAGCTATTATTTGAGATGGACTCAGATGATGTGGTTGATGTAATTCAAGAGTTGCCATCCAATATGGTTACTAAAATGCTTAGCAACGTGGATTCAGGGCGAAGAAACATTATCAATCAACTGTTAAACTTCCCAGAGGAAAGTGTTGGTAGTTTAATGAGTGTGGACTTTGTGACAATTCACAAAGGAGCTACACGACAAGAAGCTATCGATAAAATAAAAAGTAGTGACGCAGGGTATGAGCACTTAACTGAACTTTATGTGTTAGGTGAAAAAAGAGAGCTAATCGGTTATGTGTATGTTGCCGATTTGATTCGTCTAGATGAAGAATCCATTGAATCAATCATAAACTACGATGTAATATCTGCGAAAACTATGACAGACCAAGAAGAGGCAGCTCGGTATTTTAATAAGTATCATTTTCTAGCTCTTCCTGTAACAGATTCTGAGGACAGATTGGTGGGGATTATTACCGCCGATGATATCTTTGAAGTTATTGCCGATGAGATCTATGAAGACTATGCATTAATGCAGGGTGTGCAAATAACTAAACTTGGTTATTTAGAATCAACACCATGGCATTTAGCCAGGCAAAGGGTATTTTGGCTATTATTTTTAATGGTATCAGCCACTTTTACTGGTAAAATTATTCAATCATACGATGCAGTGCTCTCTGCTAGTGTTATACTAGCGGCTTATATCCCCATGTTAATGGATAGTGGGGGAAACTCTGGATCTCAATCATCAACGATCGTGATTCGGGCTCTAGCCTTGGATGAAATTCACACCAAAGACTTTCTAAAAGTTGCTTTTAAAGAATCATCTGTTGGCATGATTGTAGGTTCCATTGTTGCTGTGATTAACTATCTGAGAATTATATTTTTTGATAAAACAGATCCAAAGATCGCTTTAGCTGTATCCATCACCTTATTTTTTACCATTGTGATTTCTAAATTGGTTGGTGGATTACTTCCATTAGCAGCGAAACTAGCAAATCAAGACCCGGCGGTTATGGCATCCCCTTTAATTACGACTATTGTTGACGCTATTTCATTGATGATTTATTTTGCAATTGTATCAAACCTTCTAATGTAAGTAGATTGGTAAATTGTATTAAGGCGATGGGCGACAATCTTTGAAATTATTCCTTAAAGAAAAAATAAGCTGGAAAGACAAAAATGGTCCAGGAATCATAAGGTGCTGTGCTAGGCTAGGTTGATGAACACCGCATCCAAAGAAGAAGAAGAGAAGAAAATAAAATAAAAGATTAGAAAGCCACTGAAGTTGGGACAAACTCTATTTGCCCTAGCTTGAGTGGCTTTCTAAAAGTATGGAGGGTGAAAGTTGACATCCTTCGTGTTTAAAATAAAATTATGTTTCAGAGTCGAACTTTAAAACGCAACTCATGTGAACTCCCTAAGGATGGTCTTGGTGCATTTCTAAAAAGTATCGTCCGCGAGGAATGGTGGATTT
>JAAZGI010000374.1 GCA_012511315.1 Clostridium sp. | reverse complement strand
TGATAGCGTTTAATTGCGTAAAGTCCCCCTGTCATAATAAAAATGGGAGCAAGCGCTGCCAAAGCATTCACTGTTCCGCCGAAAACAAAATAGGGCATAACACCTACAAGACTTGCTAAAACAAAAGCATTTTGACCATGTTGAGCTCTGATGTATAACAGCAAAACTGGAACAATGATTGGTGCAAGCATCAGCCCCGCTGGACTGATCACTGTGGCAATATTAATAATGAGGAAGAACAGCACACTTCTAGTTGTATCTTTCAGTAGAGCCGGTCTCCTGTTTTTCTTTTCCATACTATTCCTTCTTTTCAGTCACCTATTAAGTGAGTAATTAAATCTCGTATTCATCCATGTATAAGTATTTTAAAAGGTTCAATCACCATATGCAAACTCTATGTGATCCTTATAAAAAGACTGTATTCAGAACTCATTCCCTGAATACAGTCAATGTTTCTTAAATCTGCCACTCACCGTCTGCCAACAAGACAATTTCTGTACCATCTGCTTTAACGCCTGTGACTTTTACCTCTTCACTTCCCACCATAAAATCATAGTGAATACGTGAATCATTCATTCCTTTTTCAACCTTTTCTTCGTCAGTTAGGTTTGCGCCATTTTCTATATTTTCAGGATAAGCTGCGCCTACAGCAAAATGGCAGGATGCATTCTCATCAAATAATGTGTTTTGGAAGAGGATGCCTGTATTTGAAATTGGTGAATTATGTGCAACCAGTGCAACTTCACCTAATCGACGAGAACCTTCATCAGAATCCAAAATCTTTTCAAAAACTTCTTGTTCTTTTCCTGCTTTAAATTCAATGACGACCCCATCTTTAAAAACAAAGCTCATATCTTCAACTAATTTCCCCATAACGGCAAGGGGCATTGTAGCTTTTAGCGTTCCATTAACTTTTGCTCGATCTGGCATGGTAAATACTTCTTCCGTTGGGATATTCGCAAAGAACCGATCACCGTCTTGAGAATCTCCAGATCCCCCTACCCATTTGTGATTTTCCGCAAGATAGACCTCTAGGTCTGTTCCAGGCCCCTTATATAGAAGCTTTTCAAAGTTGGCTTCATTAAGAAACTTTTCATGTATTTTCAACTGCAAATCATGTTTTTCCCACGCTGCTACAGGATCTTCTAAATCAACTCGTGTAGCCATAAAGATGTTTTCCCATAGTTTGTCCATTGCCTGATCTTCTTTTAATTCTGGAAAAACAGAAGTTGCCCAGGCGGGGTTTGGAACTGCAACAATACACCACTTGATAAAGTTACTCATGCTATATTCCATAACTTTCCTGGTTTTCTGAGAGCGAACCTTTTGCGCTGCTGTTATTCGTTCTGAGTCAATATTCTTTAAAAGATTTGGATTTGCGGCATCGATCACTAAACGATGATACTTATGTTCTGCTAATTGCTCTAAATAGCGAGCTTTAAAATCTGGAAAGTAAGTTACATCATCAGCTTTTCCAAAAAAGCTTAACTGATGTCTTTCATCACTGAAGCTTAGTAAAACATCACCAACACCCATCTCATAGGCCTTATCAGCTACTAAAAGAGCTAATTCACGCCCCCAAATATTAAAACTAATTTGCAGATTATCCCCTTTTTTCAGGTTCAACCCAATTTTAGCGATTAATTCTGCATACTTTTCTAAGTTTTTTTGTAATTCCATAATAATCCTCCCCAATAGAATCTTTGTGGTATTCCCACTCTACACTTCATTATATAACATCTTAGAGTAAAATATGTAAACGAATCAAAAATGATATTTCACCATTAGTTTGTAAAGCAGAGCACTGGTTTGAGTGGTCAACCTAAACTAACTAGTATTCCTACTTTTAGCCCCCCATCATCAACCCCAGGATGAGCTTCCCTGTAGTCCTTGTCCTATGAATCATGAGTTTGCCTAGTAAGTTTGTAGTCAGCTTAGCGGCTGCAGGACGTCTTGGTCCTTACTTTCGACTGGATATTCACCAGCATGTAATTACAAACTTACTAGGCTGGCGTAAAATCATAAAAAAGAGAGCCTGTACCGATGTACAAACTCTCTTTTTTAACATTTAGTCCGTTGTGAACGGAAGTAATGCAATATTTCTTGATCTCTTGATTGCTGATGTTAGTGTTCTCTGGTGCTTTGCACAGGTTCCGGAAATTCTTCTTGGAAGAATCTTTCCTCTTTCTGTGATAAACTTTCTCAGCTTTGGAACATCTTTGTAATCAATATTATCTGTTTTATCAACACAGAACTGGCAGACTTTCCGTCTGGAACGTCTCATTCTAGGGTTAGATCTTTTAAAATCTCTCTGACCGCCTGATCTGGAATCTCTTCTTTCTGAACTTTCTCTAGCCATTTGTTATCCTCCTTTCCTTAATTCCCTTTAGGGATTTTCGGATGAATAACCGTTGGCAGGGTTTCTGCCTATTCGCGGTTTGGTTTAGAACGGGATATCTCCCTCATCCACTGGAGTCATATCCTCAAATCCTGATCCAAAGTCGCTTCCTCTGTTATTATCATTTTCGCCTGGTCTGGCAAAATTGTTGTTACCTCGAGGTCCGTCACCCCATTCGATGAACTCAACTTCTTCAGCAACTACTTCAGTGACATAGCGTTTGGAACCATCTTTGGCATCATAGGATCTGGTCTGAATTCTTCCGGCAACACTAATCAATTTTCCTTTTGTAATATATTGAGCAGTGGCTTCCGCCTGCTTGCCCCAGATTACGATTGGAATGAAATCTGCTTCCTTCTGTCCATCTTTCTTAAATCTGCGATCGACGGCCAGTGTTATTGTTGTGACGGCAGTGCCGGCACCAGGTGTGTACCTTAATTCAGGGTCCTTTGTTAATCTTCCTATTAATACTACTTTATTCATTTTACACCATCCTTATTTATCTAATGCTACGATGATGTGGCGAAGTACTCCGTCAGTAATTCTGTAAATTCTGGCGAGTTCCTTCGGCAATGCTGAATCACTTTCAAAGTTCATCAATACGTAAGTACCTTCACTAACTTTTTTGATTTCGTAAGCAAGTCTTCTCTTGCCCCACAAATCAACATTAGCTACTGTACCGCCGCCATTCTCTATTACACCTTTAAATCTTTCGATAAGGGTATTTACACCGTCTTCGTCTAAAGATGGATGTGCAATAAATATGGTTTCATACTTTTTCATAATGTCACCTCCTCCCCCTGGACTAATGGTTATGCATTTCACATAACAGGGATTGCAATTTCTAATTTTAGCACAGAGTATTAAACATTACAATTAATATTATTGATTATTTTTAATTTTCAAGTGAACTAATGACTTTTTTGGCATCTTTTTCAAATTTTTTACGAGCCAGCATTACCATTCGGCCACAACCTAAACATTTAATTTTAATATCAGCACCCATCCGAATCACTTCCCATTGGTGCGAGCCGCAAGGATGCTTCTTTTTCATTTCTACAATGGTTCCAATATCATATTCACTAATCATTTTACCATACCCCCTTCTGAATACAACTTAACTCCTGTCTTTATACCAGCTTCCGTTAAGCGTTTGAGGATATTTTGTCTTAAATCATTCTCATAAGCCCAGTGATATTCATATTCCGCTCGCCCTTGCACTCTTAATGTTGCACCTATGTCCCGGTTGTTAACCACTCCGATATAACTTGGTCCATTGAGTAGGTTATCGTGACTCTTTTTAAAGTCCTCAGCAACGTCTTGCAAAATCAGAGCAGCCTGTTCTATTTCGCTGGCTTCTGAAATTAATATATCCACCATGAAGCGGCGATCCCCGCGGGATACATTGGTAACTTCTTGGATATTCCCATTGGGTATTATATGCATGTCTCCATTAAAATCCCGTAACACCGTCGTTCTTAATCCAATATCTTCAACAGTACCTTGGTGAGATCCTATTGATATGTATTCTCCAATTTTAAATTTATCTTCCATCAAAATAAAAATTCCAGCAATAATATCTTTCACAAAACTCTGTGCTCCAAAACCTAAGGCAACCCCCCCAATGGATGTGAGAGTAAGTCCTAAAGGTCCTACAAATACTGTCACAATGTATAGCAAAGCAAAAATATTTAAAGTGTAGGTGGTAATGCTACGTAGAATCGAGCGTAGGGTCTTGGCGCGAATATTTTGTGCCACAATATCGTGGTTCATTATCTTGGTATCCAAGGAGCGATCAATGATATAATGCAGTAGCTTATTGACAATGTTAACGGCAAACACTACTAACAGCGATGCAACCAATTTCCCGGGAATTGATACAAGGCCTGGTTTCATGGTCAACCATATTTCCTCTAGATTCATAGGTTCCTCCATCAGAAACAATCAAATTATTCATGTTTCAAATTTTATTATACATTTTTTATTATAGCTTTTTCTTTTGAGTGTTAGGTTTTTAATCTAATTCTCGAAAAATGAAAGCTTACGAGTTTTTAACATGGTTTAAAACGTAAGATCGAAATAAGTTGGTTTTTAATTTAAATTCAAATTAAGAGCCTTCACAATGAACACCAGGCGATAAAAGAGACGATTGAAAATCCAACTTCGATTCTCAATCGTCTCTTTTAAAATTTCTTAATGGTAACATCTTACGATAAAAGATCAAACTTAGTTTTTAGGCGCTAAAATGTTATTAGAGACTGCAGCTGCAATCATGCTGGGAATCGTTGGCTTTTTTAATGGTTCTGGTATTTTATTCGGTTTATCTGACAATGCAATTTCAAGGGCTTCTTTTTCTTCAATAGAAAGTAAAAAGTCTGACTTTCCATCTTGAATCGGCTTTGAATAAACAGAACAATTAGATCCTCCGAAAATATTGGTAATAATTACGCCATCTCTGTGTGCATCTAATAAAGCCATGGAGAAGGAGAGTTCAGGTCCCATGTCTTTAAAGGCTCGATACCTAACTATGCCCACATTTTGAATTGCACGGGCCATATCGGATTCAAGCTTCTCCATCTTAGCGGATACTTCTTTTGAAACAGCTGAAGCTTCTTCCATAATATTTAAGTTCTCTGTAATAAGCTCTTCTAAAATTTTACCTCGGCCGACTCGAAAAGTTCTTCGGTATGCAGTTTCTATTTTATTTAGTTTTCCATGCATTTTAAATACTATTATTCCTAACCCTATCACCGTAGCAATGAGAACAAGCAACACTACTGACACGACTGGGCCTAATTGATCCAAAAAAGTCATCATTTATCCCCTTTTACTCTTCTGCATTCAATAATTCAAGAATCCGCTCTAAGTCTTCTTGATTGTAATATTCAATTTCAATTTTCCCACGATTTTTGGCTTTCGGTTTAAAGACCACCTTTGTACCAAAGTAATCTCCTATTTTCTTTTCCAAGTCCGCTAAAAATATATCTTTTTTTCTTTCCTTGGAGCGAAGCTCTTTCATTTTATCGTAGTTCTTAACATAGCTTTCAGCACTTCGTACAGACATCCCATCATCTATTATCTTTTGGCAAATTTCATACTGTAAATCTTTATCAGCCATACCGAGTAAAGCTCGACCATGCCCCTCAAAAATAACACCATCTGCTAAATAGTCTAGGACTCGAGAGTCTAAATTTAAAAGACGCATGATGTTTGAAATTGCAGTTCGAGATTTTCCAACCCGCTTGCTTACTTCTTCCTGAGTCATTTTAAAATCGTCTGTTAATCGTTTAAAAGCCATTGCTTCCTCGATTGGATTTAAATCTTGCCGTTGAATATTCTCAATTAAAGAAACTTCCATAAGTTCCTTGTCCGAAAGATCCATTAAAACAACTGGAACTTCTTTCAAACCAGCTCTTTTGGCAGCTCGCCAACGTCTTTCGCCGGCTACTATCATATAATCTTTGCCGTTTTTATCTGGGGTAACAAGGATTGGCTGGATTACTCCATGCTCCTTAATTGACTCTGATAATTCAAGCAGTTTTGTTTCATCAAAATTTTTTCTTGGCTGTTCCTTATTGGGCTTTAAATTGTTTATGTTAACTTTATCAGAAGCTTTAATTTCAATTTCTGTTTTTGTTACTATTTTTTCTGTAGGCAATAAGGAATCCAGTCCTTTCCCTAGACCGAATTTTTTACTCATTATTTCTCCTTATTTTTCTTTAGGAATTCATTCACCAAATCTTTAAACGCTTCTGCACCTTTACATTTGGGGTCGTACTGAAAAACAGGTACTCCAAAACTAGGTGCCTCAGCCAACCTTACATTCTGCGGAATGGTTGAATGGTAAACTTGATCCCCGAAGTGCTGCTTGAGTTCCCTGGCAACTTCCAAATGTAAATTTTTACGAGGGTCGTACATAACCAAAAGTACGCCTTCAATCATCAAGTTTTTATTTAAACCTTGGTTGACTCGATCAATGGTTGCTAGAAGGTGACTTATCCCTTCTAATGCATAAAATTCGCTCTGCATAGGAATAATTACCGAATCAGAGGCAGTGAGCGCATTAATACTTAATAAACCAAGTGAAGGTGGACAATCTAATAAGACAAAATCAAACTGTTCCGATTCAATTTCCTTGAGGCGCTCCGCCAAAACTTTTTCTCTATGTTCACGTTGTG
Organism: Clostridium sp.; assembly: GCA_012511315.1. Taxonomy (GTDB): domain Bacteria; phylum Bacillota; class Clostridia; order Clostridiales; family Clostridiaceae; genus JG1575. The sequence continues at coordinate 777 of JAAZGI010000374.1, read as the reverse complement.
AAAGTTCTATATCGGCACTTGCCAAGTCCATACTTGACGGAATTATAAACAAGCCCGGAACTTTCTCAATGGGCTGAATGAGTTCTTTTGTAGGAGTATCCCCTAACAATAGATCATAAGTAGAGAGCTGTTGTTCATGTTTATCAATGCCTAACCCGGATGTCGTATTTCCCTGTGGATCCATATCTATTGTCAAAACTTTCTTTTTTTTCATAGCCAGGCCAGCGGCAAGATTAATATTTGTGGTTGTTTTACCAACCCCGCCCTTCTGGTTAAATATACTGATAATTTTCAAATCGCGTTCTCCCTTACTTTACCTTTCATTATAGCCAAATTACACACACAAATGAACTTAGTGAAAAGGATTTATAAAACTTTATAAATATCTTATAACCCAACCTATAGCATTTCATAAAAAGTAATAATAGTTGTTATTTAGAATGGAACTCATAGCGTTTCGTTTTTTTATAAACAATTTTTAAATAAAATCCAATTTAGTGCGTATTTAATATATTTTTAGAACACCAGTTCGACTAGGTGAGATTATGATTTTCCGTTTTATTTTAATTCGCAAATATGTTTCACGTGAAACATATTAAATTACTACTCTTATATTTTACCATATAAAATCTATAATATGCTGATTCAAGTTAATATAATGATCACTTTATTATGGATTGAGGCTGTCATGCTTAAAATTCGTAATAATTTAATATGGCTTTCTAAACTCTATCTTATTTTCTCTATTTCCATGAGTTAATTTATCCTGTTCTTTGC
>JAAZGI010000373.1 GCA_012511315.1 Clostridium sp. | reverse complement strand
CCATCCCTACCTGACCACCCTCAGTGATTCCTCCGTTGCATATGAGCTCACCCGGTCCCGGACCATCATCAAAGACACCGTGGGCACCACCGCCACCATGATCCGCCCGCCCTATGGCGATACCAGCCTCCGGGTGGAGCGCATCGCCGGAGAGAACGGCTACAGATACATGGTCATGTGGTCCATTGATACCGGTGACTACCTGAGCCAGAAATCCATCATCAATCCCTTGCTTTAAGGAATACTCATATATGGGCTCGCCAAAATATTTATAACTGGAGGCTTCCTTTGTTTCGATAGGAGTAGCCGTACATCCGATATGAGTAGCTTCAGAAAAATAGTCTAAAATTCTCCTCCACGCCGACTCTTCCTTCGCACTTCCACGATGGCACTCGTCAATGACAATAAGATCAAAGAAGTTTGGCTGAAATTGACGGAATGCTTCCTCTCCATCATCGCCTGCCAACTGATGATATAGGGCTGTGTAGATTTCATACGAACTGTCTAATTTTCTATCCTGGACCTTGGTAAGCTTTCCACTGAATGGTTTGAAGTCCCCTGAGATTGTTTGATCGATCAGAATGTTACGATCTGCCAGGAATAGAATTTTTTTCTTTAAACCAGATTTCCATAACCGATAGATGATTTGAAAAGTCATGTAGGTTTTTCCAGTCCCAGTGGCACTAACGAGAAGCACGCGATTTTGCCCTTTTGCCACAGCATCAACAGCGCGATTAATGGCCACTCGCTGATAATAGCGAGGTGTCTTATAACTTGGAACATAGTAATAAGGCTCCAGAATCACTTTTTCCGCAACCGCATCAATTCCCTTGTCGACTTTAAACTTTTCATATAAGTCTTCCGGGGACGGAAATTCATCGAGTTTTAAATCTCTAACTTCGCCAGAAATCAGGTTTTGCTCAACAAATCCATCACCGTTGGAAGCATACACATAGGGAACATCTAAAGCCTTTGCATACTCAATAGCTTGCTGAAGTCCAGCTCCAACCGAGTGCTTATTGTCCTTGGCTTCCACAATCGCTAATGGAAAATTCCTCTTATATGACAAAAGGTAATCGGCGCTTTTTTTTCTTCCTCGAGCAGTAATATTTCCTCGTAAAATGATGCGTCCGGCAGTAAAAGTGTATTCCATACGAACTTGCTTATCTCGATCCCATCCAGCTCCTAGTATTGCCGGAGTGATGTACCTTAACTTGATATCTTCTTCTGATAATATACTCTTACCCACAAGCCCCATCCTTTCGAAGACTAAACCACTAGATAAATGTAATAAAAACCAATAAATTAAACTATCTTCGTAAATTATAACATGGTAATGAGACATCAGTCTGAAAACGATACATTGATTTGATCCAGTCATAATATCAATTTCCCCGAACATTCAGCGAGAAAGTTTTCAAAAATCTTGAGCGGTTTTATTAAGTAGGAAATTGCTGCAAGATACGAAAAGGAGCCCTAAACAGGCTCCCCAGTCATATCAAACATCTCTTTGCACTCCAAGCACCAATAGATCTCGTCCCGGATCTTTCCCATCAGGGAGGTCCGTCACTCCGGGCAGATGGAGGTAGCTTCATAGTCTGTCGGGTCCTCAGGCAAAGCTTTATACTTTGTGACGGTCTCAAAGCTTACCAGGACAGCCTTGCCCTTGTTGTGATAGAATCGATTCCGGTCTCAAAGTAATGATCCAATGCTGCTCTCAAAAACTGTTTTTCTGTCATGATGTCCACTCCTTAATATCGTACATACATTCTAACATTGAAGGTGGACAAAAAATCCTTAGATTTCTTAAACTATGACTTTTCAATATAAATTTCAGAGCAAAATGATAACATCTCATCCATTGCCTCAGCACTCCATTACATCCTGTCTGTAGTCTCGCCAAAGCAAAAAGCGTGTCTGTAGTCTCAACCCTATCTTTTTTGACTCTCTTT
>JAAZGI010000050.1 GCA_012511315.1 Clostridium sp. | reverse complement strand
TTTTCTGCAGCTTTACCAGTGATTCCCTTGTCAGTAAGATCAAGGAGGATTAAGTGGTTATCAGTTCCACCTGAAACAAGCTTATAACCTTTTGCCATTAGTTCATCGCCTAATACTTTACAGTTTTTAACAACCTGCTCCATATAGGTTTTAAACTCAGGTTCCATTGCTTCCTTGAAGCAAACAGCCTTACCAGCAATTACATGCTCCAGTGGTCCACCCTGCATTCCAGGGAAAACAGCCTTATCGAGAGCCTTTGCCCACTTTTCTTTACATAAAACTGCTCCGCCTCTTGGGCCTCTTAAAGTCTTATGGGTAGTTGTGGAAACAAAGTCAGCATAAGGTACTGGGTTTTCATGAACTCCAGCTGCAACTAAACCAGCAATATGAGCCATGTCAACAAAGAAGATTGCGCCAACTTCGTCAGCAATTTCTTTAAACTTCTTGAAATCAATTTTTCTTGGGTATGCAGAAGCTCCTGCAACAATCATTTTTGGTTTTTCTTTCAACGCAATTTGACGAACTTCTTCGTAATCGATCATTTCGTCATCTTCAGAAACACCATAGGAAACAAAGTCATAAAGAATACCAGAGAAGTTAACTGGTGATCCATGAGTTAAGTGTCCACCATGGGATAGATCCATACCAAGAATCTTATCACCAGGGGTTAGAGCTGCCATGTAAACAGCCATGTTAGCCTGGGATCCTGAGTGGGGTTGAACGTTTGCATGTTCTGCTCCAAAAATTTCCTTGAAACGATCTCTTGCAATGTCTTCTATTTTATCTACAACTTCGCAGCCGCCGTAGTATCTCTTATGAGGGTAGCCTTCTGCGTATTTGTTAGTTAGAGTTGTTCCCACTGCTTCCATAACTGCTTTAGATGTAAAGTTCTCCGAAGCGATTAATTCAATGTTATGTTGTTGTCTTCTTTCTTCTTCTTCCACCAAATTAAAAATTTCGGGATCCGAATGCTTTAAATATTTACTGTCCATTGTATAGATTCCTCCTGTAATTGTGAGTTATATCATTTAATACAAATTATATTATAGTATACTTTAAGCTGGAAAGGTAAGGGAGGTGCAAAGAGGTACAAAAAATTAAAGAGATGTTAGTCGTTTTTCCTTATCCTTGCTCTTTTTCTAATCTTCTTCCATGTTATAATTTATTCATATTAAAAGAGGTATGAAAAAATGCAAAATGAATTAGTCATCAAACTTGCGTCCTTGGCCGGTCAGATTATGCTGGAGGCTGGTGGCGAAACTTATCGTGTCGAAGACACAATTAATCGAATCTTAACGTCCTATGGCATCACCAATGCTCAAAGTTTTGTGATGCCCACAGGTCTAGTAATATCCGGAGAACATCTGGATGGAACAACTGTCAGCCTGGTGCGACGAGTTAACGCAATCAACGTGGACTTAGAAAAAATTTCCATGATCAATGACCTATCACGAAGAATCACTCAAGATAAAATAACCCCAGACGAATTTGAAGAAGGACTTAAAGAAATCAGCTTAAGCCCCTACTATCCCTTGTGGTTAACTTTAATGATGACAGGCTTTGCTGCCCTATGTTTCACCATGATTTTTCGTGGAACCATCCGAGAAGCCATTTGTGCTTTCTTTGCCGGAATCACGGTCTATATATTTAAACGCATCGCCAAAGGCTTTCGCCTCAACTTTTTCCTGCAAAATGCGGTTGGTGGAATTACAGCCGTCTTAATCGGCAGCTTGTTTAAACAAATGAACATCATTCCAACCATCTCAATTATGGTCATCGGAACCATCATGCTCCTTGTACCTGGAATCACCATTACAAACGCCATCCGTGACACCTTTCAAGGAGATTACATCTCCGGTGTTACTCGAGGGGTGGAAGCCTTTGTAACAGCATCAGGAATCGCCTTTGGAACAGCTATTGGCTTTGTCTTAACGGGGGTGATGTAATTGGCGCCACGAGCAATCTCATCCATTTTATTTGCGGCTGGTGCGGCTTTAGGCTTTGCCATCATGCTAAACATTCAACGAAGAAAAGCAATCTTTGCCGGAATCGGTGGCGGTCTTTCTTGGTTTGCCTATGAGCTCGGCCTCATGGCCACAGATGATTTCGCCGTGTCGCTTTTTATTGGCTCCATGGCCATGGGTCTATATTCTGAAGTGTTAGCCCGTCGACTGAAAAGTCCAGCTACGATTTTCTACATTCCAGGTTTCGTTCCCCTAGTCCCCGGCTCCAATGCCTATTACGCAGTCCTAGCAGCCGTTCGAGGCGATAATAACGAAGCCCTAACCCAATTCATGAACACCTTAATCTATTCAGCTGCCATTGCCCTAGGGCTCACAGTTGCCTCGGCTCTTGTAGCCATTTATATTAATGCCCGTAAAGTCACCATCAAGAATTTAGTAAAGGAGATCCGACGACAGTGAAGCGCACAAAACTTGTATCCGTATCCCGAGGGGAAAAGAACATTCAGGACCGCATAAAAGATGCCTTGAAACAATATTCCATTAAAGAAGAAAGTCTCATCGAGGTTCGCATCGGCGAAGAAGAGGAAGGTCGAACCACCGCTCTTATTATTTACGATCCTGATAAACGAGATATTCAAAAAAAACAATATTAATGATAGCGAATGGCCCACCGGCCCTATGCTGAATCACTAAATTAAAAAGAAAAAAAGATTCCTAGCAATTAAAAGTGCCTGGAATCTTTTTTTTAATTTGGTATTTAATAAGTACAGAATTCATCTACCTCTCAGCTCAAAAATATTCTTAATAAATAATTTATCTTGAAGCCTACCATTAGCTTTGGATCGATACAAAAAAATCTTAACGCTTGGCCATTTTGTTCACGAGCCACAGCACCAAAATGGCACCAATGACCGCTAAAATAATACTTCCAATGTTAAACCCATCCACAGTACCTAAATTTAGCATATCACCGATTAATCCGCCCACAGCAGATCCGACAATACCTACAATTATACTTTGAAAAGTTGACATTGTACGGCCATGTTTCGATATCTTGCGAGCAATCCAACCGATTAAGGCGCCGAAAATGATCCACATAATCCATCCCATATAATTTACCTCCGTTATGGTTTACAGTTTTCTTTATTTTTTCTCTGTATTGAAATTCTAACAGTTTAAAACCAAAACATAGGTCATCCCATCACAAATTAAATATAAATTTAAACTTTATTCACTAACGACCTAAATTAGATTTATCTGCTTAGCTTTCATTTAATGCTTTATTTGTTAACTCAAACTGTTTTCACCCTGGAGGATCTTAATCAAAATAGCTTCCAGCTACCATCTAGCCTCCCTTTTCTTCTTTCTTAAATTTAAACCCAGCTCATTAAGAGAGTATTTCCCATAACTAATTAATGGGCAACAAACTTTAAAACCAGGAGCTAACTTTAAGGTTAGTTCATAATTTATAATAAAAAACTCCCAATCGCCGGGGACATTCCATATTTCTTTTCTTATTTCGTCCTTTTAACTAACTTTCGCAA
>JAAZGI010000372.1 GCA_012511315.1 Clostridium sp. | reverse complement strand
TTGTCGTCCTTTTTAGGTCATGCTTTCTAAGTAGTGGTTGGTAAGTCATACTTGGTAAGTCTAGGCTAGTGGATTTAGCTTAATAGATTCTCCACTAACAGCAGTTAAGTTTAAAATAGGCCGGCAGAGTATCTCATCTGCCGGCCCATAAGCCTATTCTAGCTTTAGCTATCCTTGTTTAACTTTTTATTCTCCAAGATTAAGCCTGACAGGCTGAACCTTTTACTCTTTTTCAGCCTCTAGTTCTTCGGTTAGCTGTTCTAATTGGTCGATTAAAGATCCGATATAATTTACCGTATCGCGTAGGGGCTGATCGGTGGAAATATCTACACCAGCTGCCTTTGCAAATTCTACCGGAGTCAAGGTCCCTCCAGCTGAAAGAACCTTTCTCCAATCATCCACAGCAGGTTGGCCTTCTTTAAGGATTCGTTGAGACACCGCTGTAGAGATAGTTAGGCCTGCTGAGTAGGTGTAGGGGTACAAACCCATATAGTAATGAGGTTGACGCATCCAGGTCAACTCAGCGCCTTCTGTAAGGTCTACAGCGTCTCCCCAGAACTTTTCTAGGGTTTCACGGAAGATGCGGTGGAAGTCTTCCGTTTGCACAGCTTTCCCTTCATCAACTAATTTGTAGACTTCTCTTTGGTAATACCCCTCTAGGAAGTGCGTTACAAAGTTATGATAGTAGGTTCTTGCAATAATACTTGCGATGACCCAGCGCTTAAAGCGTGGCTCCTCACTGGTCTTCATCAAATAATTGGCCATCAGCATCTCGTTCATGGTGGAAGGTGCCTCGATGGCATATCTTGAAAGATTATCATTCAGCGGGCCATGATTTTTATGGGTTAAAACACTGTGTCCAGCATGTCCCAATTCATGGGCCAAAGTAAAGACTTCACGCATCTTATGCGTCCAGCTTATTAGGATATAAGGATGAACCCCATAAGGTGATGCACAGAATGCTCCAGTGGATTTCCCCTTGTTTTGTACAAAGTCAATCCAGCGATTATCCAGAGCCTCTTTTAGCATCTCTAAATAATCATCGCCTAAGATTCCCAATGCCTTATAAATATAATCCTTGGATTCTTCTACAGAAATAGACGGTTCAAAATCAGGATCTAAATCAAGTTTTAAGTCTGCATAGGTCATGTCCTCTAAGCCATGAACACGTTTAATCAGCTTTGCATAGCGTCTCATATGGGGCGCTAACTCTTCCATCAAGACGTCAAGCTGACGATTATATAAAGATCGATCCACTTTTTGTCCCATTAGAAGATAGTCAAACACTGAGTCATGGTTCTTGACCTCAGACATGATTTTTTCCTGACGAATCTGAGCAGCATATGCTGTTCCAATGGTGTACTGATAATCTCTTAATTTCTTTGAGAAAGCTCGGAAAGCATTGCGGCGAATCTCTGTATCTTGCTCATATTCCAGCTCGCCTTCAAAGTTAATAAAGGTCAATAGGTGTTGTTCCCCTTTGGCTTCAAACTCAGGGAAGGATAAGTCTGCAAGCTTAGCTGTTTCGTAAATGGAATAAGGTACGTCCATCACTTCACCTAAGCGAGCCAAAACCTTTTCGGTTTCTGGAGATAGTGTATGTGGTTTGTAGCGAAGGACGTCTTTTAAATAGTAGCTATAGGATTCATCCGCCTCCATCGCTTCACTCAAGACCTTTTCTGGAACTTGAAGAAGTTCTGATTCAAAGAAACTAATCTCTCCAACTAAACTCCCCATCTTGGACTGGAATTCCATGGCATTTTTCTGATATTTCGGATTCGTTCGATCTTCTGAAACATGAAGAGATGCATAGCTTCCACATTGTTCAGCTACAATTAGTATTTTTTCATAATCCTTAACTGCATCCAATATTATTGGGGCCTCAGTTAAATTTCCTTTATAGGTTTTTGTGAATTCTTGAATTAAATTAGCCAGCTTTTCCTGGGCTTGATGAAACTCTTCATCCGTCGCAAAGATATCTTTCAAGTTCCAAGTATAGGCTTGATCCACCTCGCTGCGCTTTAGTTCTTTCCGTTCCTGTTGATCGCTCATGTTTACCTCCATGATATGTATCGTTAGCTATTATTTTATCATCCCATGTTTGTAAAAAGAGTCTCGACAATATAGCTTTTTATTAAAACCACAACAGTTATTGATCGTGGTCAAGAAGTCTTTAACCCCTACTTTTAGCTAATGATTAATAGACCAAGCCTAGCATTATATTTGCTATTACTATTTTCCTGACTGACTCTTTTATTAAACAAACTTCTTATCATCTTCTAATTGTTGATTTTCTAGTTTCTGGTCTTCTAGTCTCTGGTCTTCTTTTTGCTCGTTTTCTTTGCTAAATGGTCTTGGGTTTGCTCCCTGAATCCTTCTTCGTTTTATATCAAAACTTAAAACAATTCCACCAATCAGCAAAGCCATAATCCCCATCCCTGGTTCAATGATAAACGTTAGTATAACGATGGCTATAATTATTAAATGAATTTTTTTCATAATTCCCCCTTATCTTTGAGCTTAGCACATATTGCTCATAATTTTAATCCGTCCCTTGGACACCTTTGTAGACTCTATTCGTCTCCATGTCATATCTACTATAGAACTCTCCTCGCTTAAACGGTTAGCTTCAAAAATCATTCTACAGAATCACTCTCTATCAATTATCCTCTAAGCTGAATGGTTTCTTCCTCGGATACAGAATATAGGTAGGCTTCTTGTACTTTCTTTCCTGAAATAGCTTCCAAGGCTTCGGCGTAAAGATCAATTTGAGCTTGGTATTTTTCTGCTAAATAATTCTCACTGCCTTTTGGAATAGAATCCGTCTTGTAGTCTAACAGAACGATTCCATCTCCCTCAACAAAGAACACATCAATAATCCCAATTAAGGTCATTTGGTCATCCACAGCCCATTCTGCTCTCAATTCTCTGCCTGGAAGACTTCGTAAAAACACTTCTTCTTTAAAGAGGTCGCCTCGTTTAGCTGCTTCTCGGAAGCGGTTACCAAGTTCAGACTGGAAGAAACCTAATACTTTTTTTACATTAACGCTTGCCGCTTCCTCTGGTAGCATCAGCTCTTTCTCCACAATCAAAGCAATTTCTTCCTTGATTTGAGCTTCTGTCTCAACAAAGGGATCAATATGGAACATCACTGTGTGGAAGGCTGTTCCCCGCTCAGCTCCAGTGAGTTCTTGTTTTTCTAAGAGAAAATTGGGTCTTGGCAATTGTTCCACTTTTTCATAGGTCTCATCCATGATGGATGGTGTCACAAGATCCATGGTTTCTTCAATGACTTTCTTTTTAATCACAGACACTGATACTTTGGTAGGTAGAGAGGTTGCCAACTCATGGGGATAGCGATAATCAAGCACATCGATAAGCTCTTGATCGGTGAGAGGCTCCCCTTTCCAAAAGGGTTCTAACTCCTCTGCCTCGGCATCTTCTTGGGCCTCGATTAAATCATTGCGATTGATCAAGTGAATATCAAAGGACAATCCATCGCCCAAGTAAGTGTCTCCCTCTTCAAAGTTTTCCATTTGACCTCGGATCAAGGATGAGTTTAAGACCACGGGCATAATCCAGTCAAGGTAACTTCCATCCGCTAACACCTTTCGTGGACTCGAAGGTAAGATTTCTCCGGCTGAAGCCCATCTTTCCATGGTTTTAGCAACATTTTTAATGTTGCCCGTGATAAATAACTTTTCTTTCGCTCGAGTCATTGCAACATATAAGACTCGCATTTCTTCTGAAATATCTTCTTCATTAATCTTGGCTTTCATCACCACGCGGGGCAAAGTATCTTCTACCGTTCCTCTAACTGGATCTCGGTGTCTGATTGCAATCCCTAGTGTTTCATGGAGAATCATGTCTCCGTTTTGATCCATTCGATTGAATCGCTTCCCACTATTGGCCAAAAACACCACAGGGAATTCTAAGCCCTTGGACTTATGAATGCTCATAATCCGAACCACATCTTCATTTTCACCAATGATTCGTGCATCGCCATAGTCATTGGACTTTTCCTGCATAGCATCAATATATCGAATAAACCGGTATAACCCTTTAAAGGCTGTTTTTTCATATTCTCCGGCTCGTTGAAAGAGAATTCGTAAATTAGCCTGGCGCTGGTACCCATTGGGCATAGCTCCAACATACTCTAGGTAGGCCGTCTCGGAGTACACTTGCCAGATGAATTCATCCAAAGGACGATGAACTGATTCTTCGCGCCAGTAGTTGAGCTGTTCCAAAAAATCCCTGGTTTTCTTGGAAAGTTTTTCCTCCGTTTTTATAAACTCTTGATCTTCTATCGCTAGTTTTAAACAATCCAAAAATAAAACTTCCCGGTCTAATTGCCTCAGCTTAATCAATTCATCCTCTGTAAAGGAAAATAAAGGACTGCGCAAGGTTGCTAAAAGAGGAATATCTTGGCGGGGATTATCAATGGTCCGAAGCAGGGCCATCACGGTACGGATTTCAATGGATTCGAAATAGCTTGAACTGGTATCACTAAATACTGGAATCGCCATTTCCTCCAAGGCTTCTTTAAAGGTTGCCGCCACCGTAGAGGTTGCTCGCAGTAAGATTACAATATCCCGATAGTGGAGCGGGCGAATCGTTCCACGATCATTAATTTGCATATTTGGATCGTTTACTAAAGCTTTAATTTGAGAAGCTACAGAGCGAGCTTCTAGCTCAACCCCTTTTAAGTCATCTAGTTCCCCTGAATCCTCATAGTCAGCATCTAGGGGTGTCGAAGAATCCACCAATTGGATCTGAACCGGATTCTTTGCTCCTAAATCATAATCCGCCCCAAAAATCAGTTCTTCTTCCTTCGTATAATCAAGCTCACCGGCTCGTTCACTCATAATGGCGGTAAAGATAGAATTCACTGAATCAAGAACCTCTGGTCGAGAGCGAAAATTCTTATAAAGTAAGATTCTTCGACCATCACTAGTTTCTTCCTCATGAAGACCCTTAAACCGTTTATACTTGCCTAAAAAGATATCTGGCTTTGCCTGACGGAAGCGATAAATGCTTTGTTTTACATCGCCCACCATGAAAATATTTTCTTCCCTTCGTGAAACTGCAGTAAGAATAGCTTCTTGTACATCATTGGAATCCTGGTATTCATCAATTAGCACTTCTTCAAAGCGTTTTTGATAGTTTTCTGCTACTTCTGAAGGACCCTCTCCAGACCGCAGAATTTCCAAGGCAAAGTGTTCAATATCAGCAAAGTCGACTCGATTTAGTTCTCGCTTCTTTTCTTGTAATCGATCATAAAATAGTATGGTTAAATCTCCTAGAGCCTGCAAGGAAAGGCTCATATCAGAAATCATCCGAATTTGCGTTTGCCAATCTTTATCTAAAAAAGGCGTCTTTAATTTCTCCAAGAGATCCTTATATTCATCGCGAAGCCCTTTCATTCGACTTGTCGTCATCTTATCCTTTGGACGACCAGCCCGATTGAGGTTTTTAAACAGTTTTTCCTCTCCTTCAAGGGCCAGCTTATCAGTCAATGTTCCTTTTATTTCCGAATAATCATGACTCGTGTTCAGAACCTTGGCTATTTCTTCCACTTCAGTTAGTTCTGCTTTATAAAAATCGGTGTATTTGTCTGGAAGTTCTGGATGTTCCGATAAGAGTCTCCGAGCTATTCCGGCTACCCTTAAAACCTCCAGCCCAACTTCATGGACCTCCCGAATAATGTACTCATACCATTTTGTTTTGGTCCAGCCTTCAACCGGATCAGTATAGGCTGAGGCTGCTTGCTTAATCCAAGCTTTTGGATCCGTTCCAGATCTTGAAAAATTCCAAATCTTTCGAACTTTTTCAATCAAGCCTTCATCGCTACGGTCGCCACCTAATACATCTACTAACTCTAGAAAGGCTGGATCCCCCATTTCAAAAGACTCTTCTAACACCTCTTCCATGGTTTCAGCAATCAAAATATTGGTCTCGGTATCATCAAGTAGGCGGTAATCAGGATCTAAATCTACTAGGTGAAAATTTTCCTCAATCACTCGTCGGCAGAAGGCATCAATGGTCATAATATTTGCTTGATTTAATAGGGCCAATTGCCTCAGTAAATTTTCATTTTCAGGATCTTCTTCTAATGCTTTTGCGATTCGCTCAGAAATACGCTCCCGCATTTCGGTAGCAGCAGCTCGCGTAAAGGTTACGATTAGCAGGCGATCAATATCAATGGGGTTTTCACTGGTCACCATGGTGCAAATCCGTTCCACTAAAACTGCCGTTTTTCCTGAACCGGCAGCCGCCGCCACCAAAAGAGATTCCTCTCGATAAGTAATGGCTTGCTCCTGTTCCTTTGTCCACTTAATCATGGTTGACACCTCCTTGGTCGATTACTAGCCAGGCTTCCTCCGGTTTTAACTTACGGATTCTATTATATTCATTGCCTTTTAAACTAGGATCAAATTGACAAATACTATGATAATCACAATATGTACAAGCTATCTTTTGATCAATCCGGTAGGGGGTAACCGAAACCTCCCCATTAATAAGAGCCAAACTAATTCGTTTAATGGTTTGGCCAACGTATTCTCTTAATTGGTCAAACTGCTGGTTACTAACGATTAAGGCTGCTTGATTTCGACTATCAGATTTCACTTCATCACCTTTTAGTTTGGCATGAATGACCAAGGAAACATCCATCATGTCTTTGTCCATGGTTCGTACAACCCTGGCATCGTCTAAAATTAAACCTTTTAGTCTAAGCTCTTTTAAAATCTTCGTCTCTAACTCCTCGTCGCTCAACTCGACTCCATTTTCTATGGTTGGTCGATGGATTCGATAATAAAGAACGGCTCCAGGTAAAGTTTCTCCTGCTAAAAATCGTTTTGAATTGCGTAAAATAACATCTAAATAGACGAGGAGTTGTAGCTGTAGACCATGAATGATTTCTGTTAGATTTAAATCTTTCATCCCGGATTTATAATCAATAATACGGATATAGTTGCGATCTTCCAATTTTAAAACATCAATCCGGTCAATTCGCCCATTGATATTAACTTCTCGCCCATTTTCTAAATCTATAACGATGGCAGGGATATCATCCTTTGGCCCAAAGCCAACCTCAGAGTAAAGGGGCTGGAACTCCCCGCGAACAATCTGACTTTGAATCACATTCAATGAAGATGAAATTATCCGCTTAATCTTACCCGTCATATGCTGATAACGCCGTGATGAAGCTAGGACTGGGTTTTTTTGAGATTCTAAGGCTTGATCGGTTAGTCGATCCACTGCTGTTTTTGTATAGTCTGGTGTAATCTTGTTCCAATCAAGACCTTCATCCGTAATTTTCTTTGTAAAGCGGTCTAGAACATCATGCATCAAACTACCTACATCAGGGGTACTTAGGACAAACTCTTTTCGCTCTTTTGCCTGTAGACCGTATTTTACAAAATAAGCAAAGGGACAGCGGCTAAATTGTTCTAAGCGAGAAACGGTGAGATGGATTTTTTTGCCATAAAGTTGGTCCATATGCTCTGCTTTTAATTCAGCTGGGTAATTGGTATAACGAAGACCTTCTTCCACACTGTGCAAGCGCTCTCGGTAGCTTGGATCCTTTTGGAAGCGGTCGTAAACCTGACGCCAGATGGGATCTACCGTTGCTCCGTCATGGTAACGGCGCATTTGACCGATTAAAGCTCGGTAAGCTTCTCGCTCTGAACCGATGGATTCTCGGCCGGGGCTACCTGCCTCCAAATAGGATTGGCTGATTTCTTCTTCTAATTTAGGAAATAACTTTTTCAATCGACCAATCACCATGGATGGTCGCAAGGCTTTGCCTTCGGCATCCGAAGTTGGATAGGTGACGGTTAGAAAATCCGTTCCGATGGTAAGGGCATTGTACACAAAAAACTGCTCATATAAGGCTTGAGTTCTAGAATCTTTCGCTAAGTGGATTTCCTTTTGGGCTAGCATTTCTCGATCATTGTCCGTGAAAATCCCCGCTGTGGTGGTGGCCTTCGGCAAGATTCCATCATTGGTGCCAACAATATAAATACCCTTTACTCCACCGGCACGAACTCGAGCAATATCACCTACGATGACTTGATCTAAAGTGGCTGGAATCAAAGCAATTTTAATGGAAGACAAACCCACCAGAAGTGTATTGCCAAAATAATCCAAGGTCATGGACTCATCGCCCATAGCTTCTACCATTTGATCTAGGATTTGCATCAAGGAATCCATGATTTGTTTGTACTCTCGATGGGCTTCAGGGTCATTTGTTTCCAACTCTTTAATCCAATCCGAGAAGGTGATTAAGGCATGGGAGGTAATTAAGAAATCATAGAAGATACTAGCCATTTCACGAACACTAGATGCTTTTTCCATTGCTTCATAGGTTTCTATCAGTGGATTCACCACAATCTCGCGAATTTCATTAAAGATATTCAGTTCTCTTTGAGCTAATAGCTCATTTTTGGTATCAGGCACTGGCCAAGGCCAAATTTCTTCTTTCCACTTCCAACCAGTAATTCCATTGGCCAAACAGTAATTTTCAAGGGCGTCAATTTCTTCTTTTGGAAGGGGCAATAATGTGGTTTTAAGATACTTAAACACCGCTTCACTCTGAAAATTCCGTCGATAAATTTCAAAGAAGCCATCGATAAATGAAGCCAAGGGATTGGTGTCAATTTCTTTCCGTGAATCGATAAAGACCGGAATATCGAACTGAGCCATTACGCTTTGTAGGATCCCTTCATAGGTATCCAAATCCCTTAATAAAATCGCCACATCTTTGTACCTTAATCCTTTCTCCCGAACCTGGCGGATAATATCACGAGCCACATATTCCATTTCTTCATAAGGGTTTTGGGCTCGATAAATTCGAATGTTTGAAACCGAGTCCCCATAGGTTTGATTGGGATAGGTGTAAAATTCTCGCTCCACATGGGCTAATTCTTGGTTTTTCGAAAATCGTTCGCCCCCCTTAACAAACTTAGGCTCCTTTAAGGATACCCCCACTCTTTTAACTAGGTCCATCAGAGCCTTATCCGTGTCAACCGGTAAGGCAAACATACCCTTATGATGTAGCCCTAAGCCTTCATCATAAGTGAGAGTTATAGTAACCTCACCTTTCTTTAACAACACTTCCAACATCTCAAGTTGTTTGGGGGTGAAATAAGAAAATTCATCCACATAAAAGGCTGAATCCTTCAAATAATCTGACTTTTTTAATTGCTGCACTGCTGTATCTAGTTGATCTTCTGCATCAATAAAGCCCTTATGTAGCTCCTCTTCATAATTACCATAAAGAAGAGCAATATCCTCCAGCTTAAATTTAAGTTCTGAGTCGTTTAAAGCAGCTGCCGTTTCCTGTAATTGCTCGGGCGTAATTGAGTAGGTTTTCATTTCCTTAATGGTTTGCCCCAATAAATTTGCAAACCCCGCATAAGCTGCCGACTTCCCGTAGAGCTTTAATTCTGATTTTTTCTTAAGGGCGAGGGAACTAATCAACATGGATTGTCCCACTGGACTTAAAAGAGGCTTTTTAATGCCACCTGTATTCTCCAAAATCCGTTGGCTTAAGGTTCGAAAACCAACCACTTGGATTTTAAATCCATTTTCTTCACCAAATTCCTCTAGTATTTTCTTTTCCATCGTATAGCTAAATGAATCCGGCACAATAACATAACGCTTCTTGGTAATGTCTGCGTCTTGTAAACCGGACTCTAACCGACGAAACAGTTCTGTGGTTTTCCCAGATCCTGAACGTCCATAGATCATTGCTAATGCCAAGATAACTTCCTCCATCTTTTAACGTAGGGTGTAGTTTTCATATAATACTTTAATTATACCACTATGCCTAGTCAAAGCCCTCAAGCCAACTTCACTTTTATTAAGTCTTTTACCTATGATTCCATTGCCTATCTCATCTTTGTTCTTGATAAAATCAAGCCCTATTAAACTGCATATTTAATAATTAGTCTCTATACATAAAACCACTGCAAAAACCTAAACTCACTGACTCTCCTTTGGTACTTCCACAACTTTTACAACATATAGTAGACATTCCATTAATTTCTTATAAACTTCTCTTGAATTCCCCCTTATTATTGCTTAATTAACTTAAACTTAAAATTATAGATACTAAATATAATATTCTACTATTACAAATCAAATTACTATTACAAATCAAAGGAGATGAACCATGGACTATTTAAGAAATTTTTTTGATCGATTAGTGGCTGGACTACCAAGCATTGTCGCTGCAATCTTACTGATTATCCTTGCTTTAATTATTGCA
>JAAZGI010000371.1 GCA_012511315.1 Clostridium sp. | reverse complement strand
TGGATCTCCTAGTGGATGCGGAATCGCAACCGTTGGAACAATTCTGTTGGCTCCAACTGTTAGGGAGATCGGAACGACTGTACACATGTGAACTACTGGAATTCCAGCACTTTCAATTTCTTTTACCATTGTTGCACCGCAACGTGTACAAGTGCCTCACGTACTGGTTAAGATAACTGCGTCGACTCCGTCTGCAATCATCTTTTTCGTGAATTCAGCGGCAAATGCCTTGGAAGACGCAACTGCTGTTCCGTTTCCTACTGTGGTATAGAAATGATCGTACAATTTGCCAATCTTACCTTCTTTTTCCAAGTCGCGTAGTACATCTACTGGCAATACACGGTCTGGAACATTATTTGCGTAAGTTGGGTCATAACCACCGTGAGCAGTTTCCCACTCACCTTTCTTCAGTTCGTCAACGCCGACTAGGCTGTATTCGCCATACTTTGTTGCTGAAGAAGATTCAACGTGGTCTGGGTTACCAAAAGGTACAGTTCCACCCGAGGTTACTAAAGCAATCTTAGCTTTTGTAATATCCTTGATTGCCTTACCTGGCTCAACCCGGTCAAATTCTGGCATTGGATACTCAGTGACGAACTCTTCGCCTTTGATTTTCTTGATTAGCATATCAACGGCTCTCTTGGAACCTCTTTCTTCTACAAATTCATTCACACGAACACCCTTGGAGAAGTAATTATCTTCTTCAGGATTTAATTCTGCGCCTGAAACGTATTTCTTTGCAAAGTCAACAATTGCTGGAATTGCTTTTCTCATTCCTGCTGCTGAACCAGAAGTCTTAACGATGTGAATCTTTTTACGGAATACATCAACTCCAGGGTTTTCTTCGTACATTGCTGAAAATGCTTTAATCTTTAGCTTTTCTTCAACATCAGCTGTAACAGTAGCTGCTGCCATACCATAACGACCAGCGTTGAAGGAAGGACCTGCAATTACAAGTTCTGGGCTGAAAGATTTGATCATATCTAAAACTTCGACTCTAGCTGTGTCAAGATTTTCGTTGAAGTAAGAGTCCCCGCATACTACTGCGCCGACAACTTCATAATCTTCACCAAGGCTCTTCGCAAGCTGCTTTGTAACAGGTGGAAGCTCATCCAGAATCTGAGGTTTAACGTCTGCTTTTTCCTCTCCACCGATACCGGCGAAGAACTGGTTCAGATAGTGTACTACTTTGATTTTACTCATATTCGTACAATTCCTCCTTATTCTTATTTTAAATTTGAATTAGTTATTAATATTTTGAATGTTCTTCGCGGATGCTCTTCATTTCGGCAATGATGTCGTCTACTTCGAGAACCATTTCCATCATTCCAATTTGTTCGTCGTAAACGTCTGCGTTTACTTCATCCTTGAATTCAGGTTCTACACAGTGATAAACGCTTAATCCAAGCGCTTTCCCTGCAAGAGGGCCTGCAAATGTTGGGTCACCAGCTGTGACTGTTTCTGCTGCCAGACCGGCAGATTCGGCTTCTGCACCTCCGATTAAAACCACTACGTTCTCAGCACCGTATTTCTCGGTTGCTTCAAGAACTCTTTTTTGGTTTTCGAGGTCCATAGCGCCAGCGGCTGTTCAGACGAAACATTCAGTTGATGCGAATACTACTTCGCAATCAATATCTTTTAAACACTCGGTGATAGCAGGTGCCGGAACACCATCTCTATCTCCGATTACGATGATCTTCTTACCATCATAACGGCTCATAATATGATTTCTCCTTTAATTTTATGCATATTGAAACTAGTTAAATTTCCGCTTAGGAGCAATGCCCCTAGCATATATTGAATAAGTGGAATTATTTTGTTCTTGCTGTTAGCTTATTGAATCCAACTTCAGAAGTTGCTCCAGTAATGAACTGAATTTCACCTTCAATGGTTCCATCTTCCTTAAGTGATTCATTATGTCCACCAGCGATGGTGTTAACAACATCAATGTGACCGATGATCTTATCAAGCTTAGGTAGGATGATTGGCTGGTTAGCATTTCCTCCTGTTACACAAGCATTAGCAATTGGATCTGCGTCAGCTAGAGACTGAGATGCTCCATCCTGTCCTGCATACTCATCGGTAAGTAGAACGGTTTTGATACCCTTCTGTTCGATTTTCTTACAGTTCATGATAAGGTCTGCATCTGGGTTACCAAATCCTTCTTCAGAAATGATAACTGCTTCAACTCCAAGCCACTCAACAAGTTTTGCAACCATGTTGGAAGATCTTTCCTTGTCAGCAAGGTAGACATTTTCATTTGTAATGATTGCGCCCATGAAGTTGATGTCTTTTCCATGTCTTGCATAAAGATCATGGATAACAGGATTGTTCATGTGGACATAGGTTGGGTTCTTATCACATGCGGATACACAGTTTCCGGATACGATAGCACCGTCCATTACCTCAGTTGGATAGATGAAGGTTGGAATGATCTTCTTTGCATCGACTCCGTACACGTAGGTGTCATGTAAAAGACCCTGTGTCTGAAGCATGTAAACATAAGCAACCTTTGGAAGTTCAGGATACTGAGCAGCCTGTTCTAAGATTGGCTTTGTTTCAAAGGTTTCAATCTCATCTGGTTCTACTTCGCGACCTGCTTCTGCAAGGTACTGAGCTGCACGGTATCCAAGTAAACGAACTGCTTCTTCGTGTTCGTGCTGAAGTAATCCTTCAACAGGCTCACCGATAACAACAAGGTTGAGCGTTTTGGAGAATGGTGTATACTCCGCTCCGATTCCTGCCATGTCGATGATTCCTTCCTGGAATCCAACGATCTTTCCTGTAGTTACAACTGCTGCTCCCTTGAGTACATGAGTGCGGCCCTCACCGACTTGATCAACCTTGGAGAGGAAGCCTGGGAAGATTCCACCGTTTCCGGCTACTTTCACTCTTGGCTCGATTACATCCTTAACAGGTGTAATCCGTACGCTCTCGCCTGGTTTGGCAATGTCGAGGTCAACGGAGGCGATTTTGTCATCGGTGTGAATTTCCTTAATCATTTCATCCTTATTGATGAATAGAACAGAATTTTCCACCTTTGTCTTGTCCGCAAACTGGATATCCTTAATCAGGATGTTTCCGATTTCTAGACGCATAGTTTATCCCCTTTCTTTCTGTTTATTTGCAGCTTGCAATAAGCTTCTGCGGCGTT
>JAAZGI010000370.1 GCA_012511315.1 Clostridium sp. | reverse complement strand
GCTTCCAGATTAACAAGAGAGTACAAGCAGTTTATTCAGATAAAGAGAAACAACTAGTTTCATTTACAGTAGATGGCAAGGATGTTTTAGATGAAGGTACATATACGGTTAGGCTTAAAAATTATCATGTTGCGAACTCAGAGGCAAACCTTGGATTAACAAATGTCGAACTAATCGCTGGTGGAAATCCCAAAGTGGTATCAACCTCAACACGTCCTGTTTTAGAAGAGTGGTTACGAGTGAATCCAAATGTGAGCTCTAAAATAGAAGGACGAATTGTTTACAAATCTGAGTAGGAACAATGAATAGGTTATGGTCTTAGGAGGAACATTGAATGATTTATAGATCTAATCGTTACTAGTCCTAGGATCTAGAAAATGATTTTAAACGAACTAGCAGTTAAAATGTAAAAGGTAAAATATTTGAAAAAATAGTTGTGGTGAGGTTTTGATGGAAAAATTTACAAAGTAAAGACCAGAGAGCAGTTTTAAATTGCACTCTGGTCTTTATACAATTATTTATTGTGGTTAATTTAAAGAATAGACATTGCAGCAAATTATCTAACTAAATATTGTATGGCTTTAAAATTATTTTGAAAAGTCTGTTTTTAGGTCTGTCTTTAAAAAGGGGATTATTCATCCCCATCTAACTGATACATCATCCGAATATATGAACTGGTAAAGCCCATTTTTTCATAAAGCTTAATAGCTCGATTATTATCGATGTCCACGTGGAGGGACAGGTTCCCTTTGGATAACTCAATGGCTTTACTTAGGAGCTCTGTTGCAATTCCTCTACCTCTTACATTATCATTTGTAGCAATATAAGCTAAATGATACTTGGATGCAAAGTGTTCAAAGCCGAAGCTTGTGATCACAGCAATTCCTTCAAAAACATTATTGTGATAGGCGAAAACTACGAAGCCTTCATCCAAAGCATTTGTTAATGCTTCTCTGATTTCTATCTTGGGATCGGTGTAGTCCATCAACCATTGATCGATAAGTTTAATGATTTTTTCTTCATCGACATTGTCTTGTCGAGTCATTTCTTTTAATTCAAGGTTTGTTCGGCCGTCATTCAGCAAAATAACATGGTTTCCCTTTGTTAAACGTCCTTCTTCAGCTTCTTTCATAAAGGCGGCAATGGAGTAACCATTTTCATATCCCAGTTCAATGTTTTCCAAGCTCTTAAATTTATCAACATATTTCTTCAATTCATCATTGGATACACCAGTTATTTTCCCATTTGTATCATGGATAGCACTCAAAGCATCTTGTGCCACGGAGCTTTTCAAATTCACCAGACGCATATTATATTGATCTAATTCAAGATCCTTTTCATCAAGGGGTAAAATTTTATAGCTGTCCTTTTTATAGGACTCAAAGATGGTATTTCCACTATCTGTAGTACAGCTATAAAGCATGGGGATTTTATTGATTTCTTCATCGATCCACAATCGTCTGAACCCCAAATGTAAACCGGTGATTGAATACCCATAACTCATTTGGGAGAACACGGTGGTGATGTCCTCTTTAATTTGATTGTTGAGTTCATTGGTAATATAGGATAAGGCAGTCATGTTGAGAACGTTGTTTTCTATTCCTGGATTCGCATTATACCAGTTTTTTTCTTTCGAAATTTGATTACTATAATCTAAAGCTTCTTTATCGGTTTGCCCATGGTAGATAATCTTTATGTTATCTTTTTCAAAGATCTCTTTATTATTAAGGGAGCTCCCTTCGGGAAAGATAAATACACAATTAACATCATAGTAGCTTGATAAAAAAGCAATGGATTCAGCCATAACTCCATAGGAACCCACGCATAACGTTTGTTTATCTACCTCCAAGGCATCCCTGATTAGGAGACGTGACAAACGATCTTCGCGATGTCCTGAGGGATTGTTACCCTCCAATTTAACGAAAATATTTTTAAGACCTAATTCCTTTTCTAAATTCCTAGCCCGGACAAGGGGAGTTTTTCCTACTCGACTTTGTATTATATTAGCACTTAGCGTTTGTTGACTCATAATTTTCTCCTTTTAAATAGGTCATGGCTAAGCGAAAGCTTAGCCATGAATTTAGACTTTTATATGATACTTTAAGGTAATTATACCTAAAAAACGGTTATTATGTCAAATGTTTGTTTTATAATGCGAAATAATCGGAGTTAACTCCTGTAGAAAAAGATGGGTAGCGCTATAATTATACAACATAAGTTTATACAGAATGGCAAAATCAGTAATTCCTAGGTCTATTCCTATCGCAAGATTAGTTTTAGGGAGTTGGATCATTTCTTCTTTGCATAATAAAGAAATATAATGCTTACGGCTTGAGTGACGTGATATTGTAGCTGATTTAATACCTCCTCTTGGTTGTCTATGAAGCTTAAATTTGATTAAGGATTTTAACTTAGGAACTTTGATGAACTTATGATCAATCAAAGCTTTTACGGAGCATTGAAAATATAGAGAATATCATTCTTACCGAAATATTCTTTTTAACAGTCTCATTCAAAAGTGATTGCAAACGATTTTTTTATATTATATGCTCAATAAAACAATAAATAACAAGAAAATACTCGGAGGGGATCTTATTAAAAAGTATAGTTTTACAAGAGTTATAAAAAACTATTTAGCGTTTGGAACGATTTTTATAGCTCTTGCAGCCTGGTATGGAGGATTTGCGCCTGTTGTAGTGTACTCAGCGATTACACTTCTGGTTATTTTTAAACCAAAACAGCTTGAAGATAATATTGATGATTTAGAATCGGGTAAGTAGAAGGTAAAATTGAAATCACCTTATAAATTGATAGATTTTTACACGAAATATATTCCAACTCCGTTAACGGAGTTGGAATATTATTTTTTTAATAAACAAAATCGTTCCATGGGTTCTTATAATCAGTGTAAGAATAACTGCTTAAATAACCTGTATGATTGCTGTACTTGTAAGATGTAAAGTCTGTTTTCGTCTTTTCATAGTATCAGGCTCATAAGAACTATATACATACATCACGAAATATGCTGCTAGATGTGATGTAATGCCAGAAATTGTTGCAGATCCTGTAGGATAGTCTATTGCTGTGAATCCGCACGCAACTATAACTGCGGCCTTTAGTGCCCAAGCTGTCGGTTTTGTATCGAAGTAATACACTCCTAGTAATCTCATATCGGAGCCATCGCCCCCCACTTAGATCATTTGAATATAATACATCTCCAGACTTCGTATTAACATCACTTAATGGCATCACTGAAACAGAAACTTGGGTAACATTTCCAAACATACCTACAACAATCAACAAAAGCGATACAATTTTTGAAATTGGGATTCCTTAGAAAGCTACCCTCACCAGAGTAGATGGTATTTTGATCCATGTCCCTGACTTCAAATTTCTCAGCCAGGGTAAAAACTGATTGTTTAATATAAAGTTTCACTGTTTCCTCCAGTTTTTCTTGATTTTGGAACTTTTTTTAGAATCAAAAAATCTTTTTTATTTTTCCTTAAAATTTTATTTTTTTGAATTCTAGATATAAAAACGAAGTTTTTGAGGTTTTTAGCCTTTTGTCATTTTTTCTATTTTTACCCTTGCTATGTGTATATAGTAATACAAAGCAGGTGGAAGATGAGATAAAAGTGAGGGGATTATACAGGTTTAATACTAGTTTATTTTTTGGCTTTTCAAGGTAGATGTGCTCTTGAAATATTAATGGCGGATAGCTCTATCACTAGAAAAGGAGTTCGTATATTTTTTCTTTTAAACATTTACAAGGACTTTGTAACAAAGTGATTTTTACTATGTTATAATTCATATGATAAGAATTTATTTCTAAATTACAGGAGGTCTTTTTGATGTCAAAAGAAAATTTAAATCCGTTGGACAATGCCAAGGCACAAGTTAAAAAAGCTTGTGACGCATTGAATCTTGGGCCAGATGTTTACGAATTGCTTCAAGAACCAATGAGAATGATCGAGGTTTCAATTCCAGTTAGAATGGATGATGGAACACTGAAAGTATTCAAAGGATACAGAGCATTGCACAACGATGCGATTGGGCCTGGTAAAGGTGGAGTTAGATTCCATCCGGGAGTTAACCCAGATGAAGTTAAAGCTTTATCTGTATGGATGACATTCAAATGTGGTGTTATGGATGTTCCCTACGGTGGTGGAAAAGGTGGAGTAACAGTTGATGCTCTTGAGTTATCCCAGAGAGAACTTGAGCAAGTAGCAAGAGGTTATATCCGTGGTGTCTATAAGTATCTTGGAGAAAAAATAGACATTCCAGCTCCTGACGTAGGAACCAACGGTCAAGTAATGGCTTGGATGGTAGATGAGTATAATAAGCTGACTGGCGAAAGCCACATGGGCGTATTAACAGGTAAACCAGTTCCATGGGGTGGATCCTTAGGAAGAAATGAAGCCACTGGTTTTGGTGTAAGTGTTATCACCAGAGAAGCAGCTAAAAAAGTTGGAATCGATATTACTAAATCTAAAGTTGCAATCCAAGGATTTGGTAATGTGGGTAGATACACTGTTAAAAACATCGAACGCCAAGGTGCTAACATTGTAGCAATTGCTGAATGGGCTCCATCCGTTGGAACCTATGCACTATACAATGAAGATGGATTAGACTTCCAGGATATGGCAGACTACATTGACAAAAACAAGAACTTGGTTGATTATCCAAAAGCAAAAATGATTTCTTTAGATGAATTCTGGAATTTAGAAGTTGATATTTTTGTACCAGCTGCACTTGAAAATGCAATTACAGAAAAAGAAGCTAAAGTCATAAAAGCTAAATTAGTATGTGAAGCTGCCAATGGACCAATTACTCCTGAAGCAGATGCAATACTTAAAGAAAAAGGCATTGTAGTTACTCCAG
>JAAZGI010000369.1 GCA_012511315.1 Clostridium sp. | reverse complement strand
GCAGTGCCTCATTGTTAATGAAGAAAACAATGAAACAACCCGAGATGGTATTTTTGCCGGTGGCGACGCCGTTACAGGTGCCGCAACAGTAATTTTAGCCATGGGTGCTGGTAAAAAAGCAGCTGATGGTATTGATGAATACTTGAAAGCTAAATATCCCAACAAGTAAATAAAAATAGAAGATTTCATTAATAAAAAAACCAACCGTCTTGATTTTCAAGAAAGTTGGTTTTTTTAGGTTTAAGGCTAAAGTTCAAAGGATGATGGCTAAAGACTAGAGTTTGACACCCATAGTTAAGGTCTTGCTGACTAAAATTTAGGCCTTGATGCTAAAGCGGATGATGGAGGCTATAATGGGAAAATAAATGTTTTAATAAACACCACTGAACCAGCTGGATACTTTAAAGTGAATGGATTGGTGAAAGGATACGGTTAATTGTTTAGATAAATTTTAAAACAAGGTTTAAGGGAGTCTTAAAATAATTGATTCTTTCCAAGTTTTCTAAGGAATTTTAGTATTTATCCTTTCAACGTATATTTAAGGGTGCAACCTTCTAGCTCGTTCGACGGTATTATAAGTGAAGGGGGGGATGGAAATGGATTCAAGCCGGCAAATTCAAGACATTGTAAATACTTATTCTGATATGGTCTATAAATTAGCGTTAGCCAGGACCAAGAATAAGTATGATGCAGATGATGTTTTTCAAGAAGTGTTTATTCGGTATATGAAGCACTACGAAACTCTTAAAACGTCAGATCATACTAAAAATTGGCTGATCCGAGTAACCATAAACTGTAGCCATAATGTGTTTACCAGTTCATGGTATAAAAAGACGGTAAATTTTGAAGAAAACTTGCATGAAGAGTTAAGTTTTAGCAGCCAAGAAAATGAAACGGTTTATTTTTCTGTGCTTAAGCTAGCGAAAAAATACCGAACAGTGATTCATCTTTTTTATTATGAGGACATGTCCATAGAGGAAATTTCTAAGGCGCTGGAAATCAAGGAAGGAACTATTAAATCTCAGTTACACAGAGGTCGAAATCTTTTAAAAGACATGTTGGAAGGAGAGAAAGAGTATGTTTGAGAAAAAATATAAAGCGGCTAATCAGGAAATCCAAGTGGACCAAAAATTAAAAGAAGAAACCATTAAAAAGATGGAACTAATGGAGAAAAAAATCCAAAGGGAAAAGACAGATGATCAAAAAAAGGGCGGATTCTTAGTCTTCAATAAAGGATCCTTTAAAAAAGTGGCAATTGCAGCCTCTCTTTTAATTATAATCACTAGTCTGCTTGTAACCAATACGGGTGTTGAAAGTTATGCCTTAGCTTCTCCCCTGTATCCACCCAAAACTAGTTTTGCCGAACAACGGCCCGATGAAAAAATTGATGCAGCTTTTCTAGATCGTTTAAATGAATTTTCACTTCAGTCTTCCTCGAAAATCTTGAGTGAAACAGACGATGAAACCAATCGCTTATTTTCACCCATTAGTTTATATATGGCCTTGGCCATGGTAACTGAAACGGCTGAGGGCGAGACTCAAGCTGAGATCTTGAAAGCTCTACAATTTAATAGCATGGATTTAATCCAAAATGAAACGGGTAAGCTGTTTCGTCAACTTTATTTTAATAATGAAATTGGTCAATTAAAATTGGCGAATTCATTGTGGCTCAATGAAACGGTGGATTTTAAAGAGCGCACCTTAAAAACTTTAGCGGAAGATTATTATGCCCATTCCTTGAAATTGGACTTTAACGACCGAAACAGCTCCAAAGAGATCAGCAAATGGGTTGCGGAACAAACTGGAAATAAACTAGGCACGGATTCAAGTGAATTTGTATTAGATCCCGCGAGTGTGATGACGTTAATTAACACGGTGGATTATTATGATGAATGGGTCGACTCTTTTGATAAGGACCAAACAAAGACGGACGTGTTTTATCCAAGGCAGGGAAACCCAATTGAAAGTGACTTTATGAGTATCAACTATGGGAGCCATCTATTTGCCAAGGGTTCTGATTATACTGTATCGAGCCTAGGGATGAAAAACAATAATCAGATGTTGTTTATTCTACCTGATGAAGACGTTTCGGCCCAAGAAATCATATCGGATCAGAAGCGATTAAAAGAAGCCGTAACGGCCTTGTCATCGGACCAGGCAAACTATGGCGAAGTGTTATTTAAAGTACCGAAATTTGATTTTACCTCAAAATTAGACTTAAAAGAACTAGCAAAAACAATGGGAATAGAAACGGCTTTTAGTCCACAACTTGCTGATTTTACGTCTTTATCCGACTTTAAACCCCTCTTTATATCTGGGATTAAACAATCTGCCCGCATATCAATTGATGAAAAGGGTGTAGCTGCTTCAGCTTTTACCCAGATTGATATTGATGGAAGTGTAAAACCTGAAGGGAGAGCAGATATGGTCATGAATCGCCCCTTTATATTTGTGATTTTAGGAGCAAATCAAGTTCCCTTATTTGTAGGGCTGATCAACAATCCAAATCTTTAAGAAGGACCCTCTTCGAGTTAAAATTCAAACATCAGGATTAAAAGATAACAAAACAAGGTGCGAGCCTCAATGTCAGCTCGCACCTTGTTTTATTTATTAATACGTAGCTGCCCTTGAAATTGTCCCTGGAAAGGTGGTCATTAGGTTTTTTGTTGCTACTGAAAAAAATTGTTAGTCACTAATAAAGAGTCCAAGCCAAGTAAACAAGCAATAGAGCAAATAGGCTATGAACCATTTTATAGTGGCGCTCAAAAAGTCTTCGAAAAAGACTACCAAATCCAGCCCAAATCATGGTGGCTAATAAAGCAACAATGGACATAAGAAAAGCGCAAAAAAGAATAAACAATCTATTTTCGCTATAGGGCAGCACAAAAGTGCCCATGGAAGTGATGCTGTAAAGGATCCCTTTCACATTAATAAACTGAAGTAGATAGCCTCTAGAGAAGCTGGCCGTTTGTTTGCTAGTTTCTGCTACTAAGGGTCCAGAACGGAGAATACGCCAAGCCAGCCAGAGTAGATAAAAAATTCCAGCCTATTTTAAGATAACTGGTAAGGCTGGAAATAAGATGAACAAGACATTGCCGATGACAGATGATAGCAAGGCTAAGGTTAAAACACCAGAAAATATCCCTAGGTTAAAGGGCAGTGTTTTTCGAAAGCCATAGTGGTTATCGAAAATCATGGCTGTGATGGTGTTAGGACCAGGTGTGATACAGGTCACCCAAAGATACAGGATAAAGTTTAGTAGATTCATGAGGCTAACTGGATTTTATTTTTGAGCAGTTTACGTAGGAGCTGAAGGAGAAGAATCCAAACAACAATGATAGCAAGGATGATTAGGGTGTTTTTTAAAAACAAACTCTCTGG
>JAAZGI010000368.1 GCA_012511315.1 Clostridium sp. | reverse complement strand
GCGGATCTCTACCTATGGGATACAACGGATGACGGTAGCTTATGAAGAAGATGCGGAGATGATTCGACTACCACGTGGCGTCGAGGCTGCTTTAGTGGAACTGCTGGACAATATAGGTGTTCAAGCTGATATTCAAGACAAGCGGATATCTGGACGACCATTAGATGTAGAATTTAAGGGTCAGCTGACAGACCATCAAGAACAAGCCTTTCAAGCCATGGTTGAACAACCAACGGGTGTGCTAGCTGCCACCACTGGATTTGGTAAGACAGTGATTGCAGCTAAGTTGATTGCTGCAATCAGACGTCCAACCTTGATTTTAGTCCATACTAAGGAATTAGCAGCTCAGTGGCGAGAACGTTTGGATCAGTTTTTGACAATTAATGAGACTGTTGAAAGTAAGCGAAAGGTTAAGTCCGTGATTGGTCAGATTGGCGGAGGTAAAAAGAATCCTCATGGCATTATTGATATCGCCTTAATTCAATCCATGGTGAACCGGGACAAGTCTGTTAAGGATCACATTTATGGCTATGGATTAATTGTGGTGGATGAGTGTCACCATATCTCTGCTGTGAACTTCAGTCGGGTCTTAAGCGAAGCCAATGCTCGTCATGTGTATGGCTTAACCGCAACCCCTATTCGTAAGGATGGTCACCATCCCATTGTCTTTATGCAGTGTGGAGTCATCCGATACCGAGTCTATGCTAAAGAAGAAGCTAAAAAGCGAGATTTTACCCATTCCATTATCCCGCGGTTTACCTCCACTCGTTTACCCTTAATCAAACCCAAGGGGGATTGGCATATCACAGAGGTCTATGAGACCGTGGTCCAAAATCAAGAACGCAATCAATTAATTGTCCATGATGTGGTTAAAGTAGTGGGGGAAGGTTCTAGAGCCTTAGTGCTCACGGAACGAACACAACACCTCAAAATTCTCAAAGACATGTTACAAGAAAGAAGAGTTAAGGTGCTGGTACTCTATGGTGCCATGAAAACCAAAGAACGGAAACAAGTCATCGAGCAAATTAAAACCATGGAACCATCGGAATCATTTGTCCTATTAGCGACAGGACGACTTATTGGTGAAGGGTTTGATGAAGCGTCATTGGATACCTTGTTTTTGACCTTTCCCATTGCTTGGAGGGGAACCATTGCTCAGTATGCCGGACGACTGCACCGAAGCTATGAGGGGAAAACGGAAGTTAAAGTCTATGATTATGTGGATGTCCATATACCGGTATTGGATCGAATGTACCATAAACGCTTGAAAGCCTATCACAGTGTAGGCTATAGTCTCCAAACTTTAGAAGGCGAGCAGGGAAGTCCTTCCAGCATGTTTGAGGGACAAGACTACCTAGAACAACTCAAAGCGGATATTAAAAACAGCCAACAACATATTTTGATTTCAAGTCCAACTCTTAATCAAGGGAAAGTAAATGAATTACAAGAAACACTTCTAAATCAATCACGGGCTGGATGTAGAGTGACTCTTTGCACGAGAAGCACGAATAATAAATGGAAAGATCCATCCAATCAGCGAACTCATCAAGTGAACCTGGAAGAGTTAACGGAGAAAGGTTTTTATACCTTGCAAATTCCATCCCTCCACTATCGGTTCATTCTTTTAGATGAGAACATTCTCTTGTATGGAAGCAGTGACCCTTTGGGAAAAGACTTTGAAAAGCAGACTTTTATACGAATTGAAAGTCCACAACTGGCACAGGAGTTCATGACGGCCCTAGATGAGATCCAAGATAAAACTCAATGACCACCAAACAGCAACTAAACGCCAAGCAAAGAATAAACAAAAAATAACCAAAGAAAAGCCAAATTAAAACCAAACAAAAACCTAATGAAAATCAAAAAAATAAATAAAAAACCATCTGACAATCATCTAACAACCATGAAACTATGAGATACATGAAATGACTAGATTAGGGAACACAGAAATCTAATGGTCGAATAAACTCCGAAATATTTTGATTAAATGGAACAAAGGCTAGCAGTTGAACGAATTAAAATAAAGGGAACTGAATGGATCTACAGCGAATTAAAAACTAGTCTAAACCAGGAACGGCAAATCATTTTGATTTGCCGTCCCTGGTTTTGTTGATCGAGGCTGTGAGGTTTTGTTTTACAACTCACATAGAGATCATTGATTCCAATCAAGCTAGATTTTTTAAAATAGTGAACAGAGCATAATAGGGGAAATTGATTAAGTCACTAGGTGTTAGACCGGTTTGAGTCTTGAAGGAACAAATGCTTAAAACAAGGGCTGAAGTAAAACATAAAAACCAGAAATGAAAAAATAAAATAAATCGAAGTTAAATTGGAACTAAATTGAAATAAAAACAAAATAAAAGAAAAGATTTATCCACATGGAAACCTCCAGTTAAAGTTAAACCAGCTTCAGTTTTGAGCTTGAATAAACGATAAGTGTGAACCTCACTGGATTCACTAAGAAAACTTAAGAGAAAAAAGAAGTAGAGGCTGATAGATAATTATTATGAGTATAAGTATAAAAGCCTTAAAAATCCAACTTAAAAGTTCTTTTTAATTTTCGTAAATAGGTTACACTATGAATTGGGTAAAATCAAAAGCTTTACAAGATCTTTATAAGTAGTGGATCTTTCCTGAAAAGGAGCGAAATGTTTCATGCCAGCCTTTGGAACTGATATAATATATAAATCAGCTTTAGG
>JAAZGI010000367.1 GCA_012511315.1 Clostridium sp. | reverse complement strand
CGCTTGCTGGAAGCTATTTCTTTACAGTAAAAAGGCCAAAAAGAAAAGGACACACGTCGAAGAAAAGACGAACCAAAAGACGAACCAAAAGAAAAAGAAATAATTATAAACCACACTACATAAAAAAGACCTGAACTGATTAAATCATGTGCCAGGGCAAGAAGGCTTTTAAAACGCGCCCACCGAATGGTTGGCGCGTTTTTAAAAGAGATGGAAGAAAATAGAGGATTTTAAAATCAATTTTAAGTGGAATTTTCTTGTAAGTTAGGTTTGTTCTATGTTTGATCTAGACTATATTTACGCTATATCTACATTTGATTTTGGTGTGATTTTCGTTAAATCCATGCGAATTGAAGTGAATTGCCTTTAAATTAACGCTTAAAATACAATGCTACAGGGGGAAATGAGCAATTGAAATTACTTAAAAAGATTCCAAGGGGAAAGACGAATCGTGGATTAGGACTAATGGCTTTTTTAATGCTGGTATTTTTATTGTCCAGTACTTCAGCTTATGCTGTAATTTCAACGGTGATTAAGGGAGATCTTGAAGAGTTTAAGGGAGCCACCCGTTACCATACAGCAAACTTAATTAGCCAAGCCTCTTATACTACAGCGGATACAGCCATCTTAGTGGATTCTGGGAACTTTACTGATGACTTAGCTGCCGGTCCTTTGGCCTATGCTTATAAGGCACCTATTCTGCTAACGGATTGCAATAAGTTAAGCGAGGAGACTGCAAAAGAACTGGCACGGCTCAAGATGAAACAGGTACTGATTATAGGAGGAACCAGTGCTATTGGTACTAATGTTGAAGCTACTTTAAAAAAGGCTGGCTATCTAGTCGAGGGACTTCAAGGAGCCACTCGATATGAGACGGCTCTTAAAGTAGCTGACAAACTACAGTCTAAAGTTGGCTCCATAAGAGAAGTTATTTTTACTGTGGGAGATCATTATGCGGATGCTCTAGCCATCGGTAGCTATGCCTCGAAAAAAGGCCTACCAATTCTTTTAACCCCACGGTATGCAGTGCCAGAGGACATCATGGCTTATTTAAAAAGCAATCGAATTAGCTATGTGACCATCGTTGGCGGCGAATTAGCCATTGATCAAGGGGTGGAGAATCAATTACGGAAAGCTGGGATTCAGGTGAAGCGAATCAGTGGTAAAAGCCGAGTGGAAACTGCTACTGAAGTCGCTAGAACTTATTTTTACAACTCAAATCAAGCAGTGGTAGCCAATGGTTGGACTTATGTAGATGCCCTAGCAGCAACACCCTTTGCAGCTCGACATAATGCACCCATCCTCTTAGTAGACCAAAACAGGATGGAGCCTGAAGTAACCTATCACTTAAAGTATAATGAAGTCGATAAAGCCTATGTAGTAGGTGGTGAGCTCCAAGTATCCAAGGCGATTAAAGCTAAGGTTCAGGATGCCATCAATAGTGAACGGATATCGATTCGGGTAAAAAATCAAAATGGAAGCTATTCTACCCAACAGGTAACCGGTCGTTTTTGGAATGATTACGCTAAAGAAGCCTTTGATCGGCAAAATCAACATCGGGTAAACAATGGCGAAAAAAAATTAGCTTGGAGCAATGAACTAAATGATCCCGTGCAGCTGCGTACAGCAGAGCTTGAGGTAAGCTTTAGCCACACCCGTCCCGACGGAACCCGGTGCTTTACAGCAGCCACAACCAAGCCCTTCCATGGGGAGAACATTGCCTATGGCTATGAAACCCCACAAGAAGTCTTTGAAGGCTTTAGGGATTCTCCCGGCCATAATCAAAACATGCTCAATTCTGCCTATGAAGACGGAGCTTTTGGTTGTTTTCTAGCCAATAAAAAATCCTACTGGACAGCCATCTTTGCCAGATAAATAGCTCACTCAAGATT
>JAAZGI010000366.1 GCA_012511315.1 Clostridium sp. | reverse complement strand
TGAGTTACAGAATAAACAAAAGGCAGCCATCGGCTGCCTATTGTTTATTAAACTGGAAAATCATAAAGCAATGTACAATATGTGAGTAAAACATAATTGATTTGCTTTAGAATGAGCCTTAAAGAGATTATAATTTTCTGTAGTCTTCGTGTATGGAGTTAGGGTTTGCTAAAATCGAAAGGTTAGCGAAGGATCTCACTGAAAAATTCATAGCGAACGCGACCGTCTACACCCCAAAGAGAGGAACCCATTAGTTTTGCAATGGTAGGACCCTCGTCAATTAGATTCATTGTTTCAATGGAATGTCCTTTGTTAACACCTGGCCCAGACATTAGAAAAACAGTATTATAGTCAGGGATGTGTGGCTCATAGCCATGGCTGGAGCGGTACAATGAAGGGTCATTCTCTACGTCTTCAATAAATTCTCCAAGGGGCGATTCATCGAAGTAGTAGCCTTCACAGGCACAAAGCATAAAAGAACAGTTGGGATCCGCACCGCGAGAGGCGGCGGTAGGACCGTCCATATAACGAAGAATTCCATTTTCTTCGTAAGCACTAAGAACCGTTAAATTATTACGGATTAGCTCGGTAATCTTGGGATTCTTTTTATCAATATATATATAACCAGATCCGTCACAGCTCTTAAAGTAAGCTTTCCAATCGACGATGTCATGTTCAAGCATTTTGATGAGACCAAGTTCCCGAAGGAAGACGTTGGGCCGAATCACTTTTTTTACCCCTTTGTGGGAATGATCTCCTAAAACAACAAAAACCGTCTGATCCAACTTATTTTCTTTTTTTAGAAAATGAACCCAATCGGAAATTCGCTGGCCATAACGTTGAATGGCTTGATTAGCTTCACGGGAATCAAACCCATGTTTATGGCGCATGGCATCAAGATCAACATAATGAACCAAAGTCATATAGGGTTGATACTTTTTAAAGGTATAAGTGGCGCTAGCATGGACAAATTCGTCGAGCCAAGGTTGTTCGATTCCTTTGCGAAGATGCTTAAATTTGGAGTCTAATTCCAAACAATAGCGAGGGGTGCCGGCACTTAATACTTGGCTAACTTGGGTTTGATGAAATTTGACTGGAAAAATCTCGGGTAAATTATATTTAATACTACTCCGTCCAGTGACAGGCCATAGTAGGGAAGCGACACTTTTTTTCATTTTATGGGCAATATCATAAATCGTTTCACCGTGGATCTCTTTGCGGTACCAATACCAGTCTGGCTGAGCTCGGTTTGGTTGGATTTTTGTGTTATTAATAACCCCATGATTGCGTGGTAGTTTACCAGTTACGATGGAGCAGTGTGCCGGGTAGGTCAAAGAAGGACAAACACTAACAACTTGATCGCAATATGTGCCATTTTCAATAAGAAACTGAAAGCCAGGAGTATTTTTTAATTGATTGAAATCTTTAGTACCTAGGGCATCTAAAGATATAACGACGATATGCTCGTGCATATATAATCATTCCTTTCGTGCTGTTCCTCTTATTGTAACCGATTCTAGACTTAATTGAAAAAAATAAGACGAAACATGGCATGAAAGAAGAGATTCAAGGGCCAAAGACCTTAGAATTAGCCCTGTTTTAGAAAAACAAAAATTCAAAGAAATAATATTTTTGTAGTACAATGGTAAAAGTAAAGAGATTAAAAGACCCTTTATTTGTGTCTTATCTAAAAAGAAAGAGGGAGCAAATCTTGAAAG
The DNA here is from genome assembly GCA_012511315.1 of Clostridium sp. Taxonomy (GTDB): domain Bacteria; phylum Bacillota; class Clostridia; order Clostridiales; family Clostridiaceae; genus JG1575. Next base: position 1,608 of record JAAZGI010000366.1, on the reverse strand, counting down.
TAATTGGCAATGATTGGGATACAGTGTTAAACGATATATTTGAATCAGATCACTTTAAACAGTTGATGGAGTTTTTGGATGTAGAATATAATACGCAAACAATATATCCTCCACGAGAAACTATTTTTAGTGCATTAAAAACAACACCCTATAGCAAGGTGAAAGTAGTTGTGATAGGACAAGACCCCTATCATGGACCAAATCAAGCGCATGGCATGTGCTTTTCAGTTCAACCTGGAGTTAAGCCGCCTCCGTCTCTAGTTAATATTTATAAAGAACTTCAGCAAGAGTATGGCTATAGCATTCCTCGACATGGCAACTTGATGTCATGGAGTCAGCAAGGTGTATTGCTGCTTAATGCCATCCTAACTGTTCGCGGGGGGCAGCCTATGAGCCATAAAGGCAAGGGCTGGGAGGAATTTACCGATACGGTAATCCAGCGCCTGAGCGAACGAGATGAACCGATGGTTTTTCTTTTATGGGGAGCTCCGGCACAAAAGAAGGTATCCTTAATTAACACAAAAAAACATTTGGTACTCAAGACATCTCATCCTTCGCCCTTATCTTCTTATCGCGGGTTTTCAGGTTGTGGACATTTTAAAATGACCAATGAATTTTTAAAAAAGTATCACATGACACCCATAGACTGGGAAATCAAAGAAATAAAAGAGGATGATTTATTCAATGGTTAAATGAAAGTTGAAGTTGAAGTTGAAGTTGAAATTGAAATTGAATAATTGTGCGTAAAACTTATGCTAGAACAGCTTAAGTTTTGATTAGTAGCACTTTACCCTAAAATTGGAGGTAAATCCTTTGATGAAAAAATAAGACTAAAAAGGATTGTGCTAGAAATTAGGGAACAAAAAAAGGGGAAAATTAATGAAAGAAATAATTAAAAGTAAAGAGCAGGTATATCAAGGAAAGATTTTTAATGTAGAAAGGGTCCTAGTTGAGCTGCCCAATGGACAGGATGGGATCCGTGATATCCTAAGGCACCCTGGGGCTGTTGCTATCTTAGCGGTTAATGATCATAATGAGATTCTAATGGAGAAGCAGTATCGAACAGCCTTGGACCGAGTGATCTTTGAAATCCCAGCTGGTAAAGTGGACCCTGGTGAAGAGAAGGCGTCAACAGCAATTCGGGAGCTGGAAGAGGAAACTGGATTTACAACCCAAAACATTGAACTTTTAGGTGATGTGGCCTTGGCAGCGGGTTATTCTGACGAAGTAATATCTATTTATTTGGCCAAAGATTTGGTTGCAGGCAGCGACAAGCCAGATGATGATGAGTTTTTAGAGTGGGAGTTCATACCAAAGGATATGGTTATGGAATTAATTCGGTCAAATTTTATTCAAGACTCTAAAACGATTTGTGCTATGCTTTACTTTGAAATGAGAATGAAATTATAAAGGTAATAAAAAATAATAAGAAAAGAAGGGCCAGCAGAGTCTATGCTGGCTCTTTTTTTCTATTAAAATAAGCGTTGAACAGGTTCAATCAGATAGATAACCTAACTTTTTAATCAGTTTTGGATAATTCCCAAAAGTAGAGTGAGGCTACGGTGTTATAAGGGGACAAGCGTTGGCGGATACTTTCAAAATCATTTT